>JAEWIV010000180.1 GCA_023386865.1 Pseudomonadota bacterium | reverse complement strand
CGTCGGGGTCGTGCGGCGCGCTGATCGCGAGCTTGGCCTGTACCCGGTCCGACCGCGCATCGCCGTCATCGGATTCGGCGGCGGCGCAGCTCGCGCACTTGCGGTAAAGCACGGGGCGGTCCTGCGTGGTCTGCAGGCGCAACAGCGTCTGGTTGCCGGCCAGCCCGTGCCGCTGCGCCGGCGCCGCGGACGTCGTCGACGCTGCCTTGCCGCCGGTGTCGGCCGTTGGACCTGCCTTGCTGGAGGAGGCGCCCATGCGGCTGGCCGTTACTTGTAGATATTGACCAGCCAGACCACCGTCTCGCTGGTGAAGTTGGGCACCCCGGCGCCGCTCGCCCCTGGTGCCGCTGCGCCGGCGGTCGTTTCGATGACGGTCGCGCGCAGGCCGTGCTTGCTCGCCATCTCCGCAAGGTGCGTGGCCGTCGCATACTCTTCGCTCACGAAGTGAGCCGCGCCGTTGGGCTTCAGGAGTTGGATGGTGCGCTGGACCAATTCCCATGTCCCGCCGGTCACGAAGCTTCCCGAGCCGGTGATGCGGTAGGGGAAGTACTGGAACACGTGATCGGCCGTACCCGGCGAGAGGTTTTTCGCGGTGCCCTCCACGAACGTCCCGCCGGCCGCCTCCAGTTCCTTGATGGCCGCCGCGGCGGGTGCCTCCGGGTCGACCGCGATGACCTTCACGCCTTGACCCTGCCCCTTCTTCGCGACCTCGATCGATGCCTTCAGATCGCCGGCGCCGATTTCGACGATCGTGTAGGGCGTCTTGGACGCGCCGGCCGCTTGACCGGCTGCGCCGCCCGCCTGCGGCGCCGGCGGCGGTTTGGCGGCCGCCCCCTCGCTGGCCTGCATCGGAAAGCGGGCGCCGACGTACCAGAGCAGGAGATGCACGCTGAGGTCGGCCGCGGCCTTGGCGTCGGCGCGCTCCATCTCGATGGCCTTGCGCAGGCTCTGGCACAGGGCGGGCGCGGTCGTGTCGGAAATGACGGTCGGGTAGATGTAGCCGTCCGGGCCGATGTAGTAGGCATAGGTGCCCGGTCGGCCGTACTCGGCGACCGCGGCTTCTGCAGCGGCGCGCGTCTTGTAGACTTTGTTGATGGCGATCGAGAAGTCCTTCAACGGATCGTCGTCGAGGTGGACCTGGTCGCGTGACATTACGATGCTGTCCGTGCCGTGGCCGTTCACGATCTTCCGATCCAGCCGGAAAGGCCCACCCCAGCCGAAGATGCCCACGCCGGCGAAGGCGTTCTGGAAGTACTTGGAATTGGTGGCCGGATCGCCTTCCACCGCGACTGTGTCGTCCAGATCGTAGCCGATCGGCTTGTCGGCGATGCCGCCCGCTTCGACGACGAGCTGCGGTGCGGACACGTAGGTCAGCTGCCAGGGATCCGCCGTGTCGAGTTCGACGTGGAAGCGCAGGCCGGGCGGCGAAGGCTTGACGATCCAGCGCTTGTTGCGGAATTCCGGCCGCAGTCGGTAGCTGCCGGGTTCGAGATCGGTATAGCCGTTGCCGGCATACTCAGTCTTCGCCGCCGTCACGAACGTCGCGCGATTTGAAGCAAGATTGAGGCGGATCTGGACGACCGGACTCTTGTCGATCGTGACGCCGGCCGGTGCGCCGGCATTCTCGCTTCCCTCGTTCTCCGCGTCCGTCCTCAGCAGGGCCTGGTTGCCAGGCGGCGCGCGCTTGCGGGCTGGTGGCGCAGGCTGCGAGACGGCGGCGTCGTCCGCACCGGGAGCGCGCTTCTTGGGTGCACGCGACACCTAGGCCTCGGTGTTGAAGAAGTCCCAGGCGCCGATCGACTGCATGCCGGAGGGCAAGCGGCTCGCCCATTCCGCCCGATTCCAATGCTGCAGGTTGGAGCGGCCGAGCATGGTGTTGCCGGCGACCGCGAACACGTTGACCGTGGTTTTGAAGCCCTTGGATTCGACCCGCCCGCCGGGCACCACGATCAGCGCCATGCGTGCCTTGCCGGGCGAGTCGGTACCGCCGGGATCGGGCGCGTCGTTGGTCATCAGGTTGCCGGTGATGGACATCCGATCGGCCATGAGCGCCATCATGGTCGCCGCCTGAAGCGACTGGTTGGCGCACGTATTGCCCCTCACCGTCACCAGCCCGAGCCTCTCGCCGGCCATGTCCCAGACATAGAGCGCAGGGCCGGACGGCTGGCTGGCGAAGCGATCGACCGCGCGGCTCACCAGCCGGTTGCCCGCGATATCCAGGCGCATCGGCGCCTGGGACGGCAGATCGGACGGCGGCGTCGGCTTGACGATGGTCGGTATCAGCGGCGCGAGTTCCAGGATGGCCGTGACCCGCTGGTCGGTGACGAAGATGTCGTTGAAAGCCTTGGTCAGCGAAAACCCCGGATCAAGGGTCGAGACGCCGGGCGGTTGCTTGGCGAGTTCCATCCAGCGCGGCACGAACGCCTGCAGCGCCATCACCGCCACCGGGCAGAAGCAGTTGTCGGCGGCGTTGCTGCGGACCGCGACGTCGCCGGCGAGGCCGGCGATCAGCGCGCCGAACGACAGGCTCGAGAACTCGTTGCCTTCGACCACCAGCGAGAGGGGGTGCGGCGATGCCCGGAAGTTCTGTCCGGGCTCCTCGGTCGGCACGATCAGGAGGCCGGCGACGATGGGGGACGGGCCGCCGTCCTTGGCCTGGACGGTGAAGCGGCAGCCGCGGATCTCCAAGCCGACGAGCTGCTCGCGCCCGAGGATGGCCGCGCCCAGCACCGCGTCGCCCGGTGGAAACACGAAGACGCAGCGCTCGATGAGGATGTCCCGCGACGAATCGGCGTTGACCGGCCTGCCGATCGTATTGCCGACGATGTGCACGCCGATCCCCACGTCGATCGACGGCAGGTTCAACTCCTTCAGTCGCTGCAACAGCGGATCCGACGCCGGATCCGCGAAGGGCACCAGGAATTCCAGCCCGCGCAGCGTCACTTGCGACGCCCGCGGCATGAGGATCAACCCTCGCAGGAAGTCGGGCGAGTCCTTGGCTGCGCGGATCTGGACACGCGCCCCGCTGCAACTCTCGAGCACCAGTCCGCGATGGCGCTCGGTGATGGCGAGCGGCTTCGGCAGGGCATAGACGCCGGGCTCGAAACGGACGACGGCGCCCATGGCTTCCTGGGCAGCAAGCTTGTCGATGAGTTTCTGCAGTTCCTTGGCCTGCTCGGGCTTGACCGTGATGCAGCAGCAGCTGTCGCCGCCCGGCTGCCGCGCCGTCAGCTCGACCAGGTTGTCGAATGGCAGGCGGCAGTCGTCCAGGCTCTGCCAGGTGCGGCCGGTGCGGCGCACGACGGCCAGCGGACAGAGCCATTCGCGCGGCCCATCCGGCGGCTGGGGCGCGGCCAGCAGACGTTCCGGATAGACGGCGTTCGGTGTCTGCGGACGCACCGCGATCGACCAATAGTCGCCGACCGAGACGACGTTGCCGGTCGAAGCCGTGATCGTCACGGCGAGCCCCGTCCCGGTGAGCTCGACGGCGTTGCCCAGGGTGAATGGCTTGTCCTCCTGCCACAGGCGCAGGAAGAGCGGCATGTTGTCGGGCGGCGTGCGGTAGGGCAGCGGCAGCGGCGTCGCCGCCGGCAGGGTGACCAGCCGCGTGTCGGGCTGGTAGGGCGCGGTGAGGGTCGCGACGTGACCGACCAGCGCGGCCGAGATCGCGCCTTCGCCGAGTGCGGCGGCGGGCATCAGCAGCTGGACAGCCTGATTGGTGGCTGGCGCGAACTCGGGTGCGATCGGGCGGCGGGCCAGCTCCACCGTCGTCGCATCCTTCGGCGTGCAGCGGTAGAGGGTCGAAGCGTTGTGCCAGCCCCACAGCAGGCGGCCGGTCTGCGTTGACGGGTTGTAGGCGGTGATCTGCACCCGGATGAGCTGGTTGTCGGCGCCGAGATAGCCGCTCTGGGAAGGCGGATCGCAGGGCGAGGCCGCGGGCGGCGTGCTGAGCGTCGTCACCTTGAGCCTGGAGCGTGGCTCGAGCATGGCTGCCGCTGCATTGTAGGTCCGGCCGCGGGCCTCCCAGAAGCTCGCGAGCTGGGCCACCGCGGTGTCGCATGTCGTCGCCGCGCCCGGCATCAGCAGGAAGCGTTGCAGGATGCGCGTGCGGGCGGCGCTGTCCGGCCCGCCCAGGGCGACCTCGCGCAATGCCGGATCCTCGACGGCGGTGATCTCCTGCTCGATCGCCAGCAGGGCGAGCGAGGCAGTGAGATCGCCGTCGCCCGGCGGGATCCAGAGCGGATCGGTTGCCGTGTCGCGCCATTCCGGCTGCGCGCTCTGCAGCACGGCTGTCGACAGCTGGAGGCGCAGCCCGCCGACATACATCGTGCCCGGTCCGATACTGAGGTCGGTGCTGCCCGATACGCTGACGGCATAGCCGTCGTCCGGCGTGCCGACGGGGCCGACGAAGTCCAGCGCATTCTGGCGGGTCGACTCGCTCGAGATGCGGCCGGCCTCGTTGACGTCGGCCTCCAGGGTCACGCGGCCCTGCTGGCTGACGACCTCGCGGTACTGCCGCGCCGGCGTGTAGGTCAGTCTGGCACGATCTGCGACCATGGCCGGTCCCCCTATGTTGCGTAGATCAGGACGGGCGTCAGCCCGACCGGCATGTATTCGCGCAGCTTGAGCTGGAGGCCGCGCTCCTTGACGGCGTTGCGCTCGCGCGCGAACGCGCCCATTTCCGATCCGTCCTGCGCGCCCGCCAGCACGCTGGCGCCCGGCTCGCCATTGACGATCTCACGATCGGCGTAGCGGCTGAGCTGGGCGTAGCCCGGCTCCCCGAAGCGCTGGCTGACGAACAGGGCCGCCGGCCCGCGCAAGGCGACGCTCTCGTAAGGCTGGTGCAGGCGGCTGCCGACGCCGTAGCCGGAGAAGCGCACGCAGCCGCGCTGGATGTCGCTGGCGCGTCCGAAGCCGGCGATCAGCGACTCGCTGGCACTGATGCGATGGGCGAACACCGAGCCGAGAGCGGTGCTGCGCTCCAGGCTGACCTCGGCCTCGACGCTGGCCACCGACGCCGGCGCCAGCGCCACCGGGTAGGCCGCCTCGAGCAGCAAACGGTTGACCCGCGCCAGCGCCGCGCCGGTTGGGCCGGCCAGCGCCGCGGCGACCAGGTCTGGCGGCAGCGGCAGGTGAGCGAAACGGGCGGCCGTATAGAGGGGGCTCACCGCCTGCGCGGCATTCAGCCCGGCGACGAGCAACCCGGTCAGGGCAGCGTCAGGCTGCGTCGCCTGGTTGTAGGCGGCAAGTGCCGCCTGCAGCGGCGCGGCAAAACCCGCGCGCAGGAACGTGGTGAACGGATCGCTGCCGCTCTTCCATCGGATGGCGAGATGCCTGGGGTCGGCGATCTCGGCGGCCGCAAAGGCGCCGAACCCGGTATTGCGGACGCCTTGTGCGATCGAATCGATCAGCTCGATGCGCAGGATCTTGCCCGGGCCGCGGGTGCGGATCGGTCCGGTGATCGAACGGCGCAGGCGCACGGTGTTCACCACGCCTTCGATCCACAGGGTCGTCGGCATGAGGGGCCGGTCGTCGATGCTGCGGGGCACGGCCCCACCGGCATCGAGCGCTTCGCCGGGATCGAGGGTCGTGCAGAACAGCTCGACCGTATCGAACGCGCCGCGCAGGACGATATCGCCGCCGCTCAACAGCAGACCTTCGAGCGTCAGGTGCGCGGTCGGCGAGGCCCCGGTCAGGATCCACGGCGTGGCCGTGCGGCGGATGACCGGACGCTGGTTCTGGCCGCCTTGCAGCAAGAGGTTCTCCACGGCGGCAAGGTCGGCGGGTCCGTCATAGGTCAGCGAATCGGCGATCGGCACGGTCGCCGTGGCCGGAGCCGGCAATCCGCCAAGCGCGGTCGCGAGCGCGTTGCCGCCGCCGCTGACAGGCGGTTGCTGCGGCATCACCACGTCCGGCAGCGTCTCGCCGAGGGCGCGCCGATCGTAGGGACCGGCGCCGATCTCCGACGAGAAGCCATAGTGATAGCGCACGCGCGGCACCGCGCCGGCCGGCAGGGCCGCGAGCAGGCGCAGCCGGCCACGTTCGGGATCGATATCGACGTCAGCCAGCGGCAGGACGTCCTCGAGCGGGCCGGAGACGCGCAGGACCGCCAGCGACGACGGATCTGCCGGCGGATAGAGATTGGCACTCTCCTGGGCAAACAGCGGCCGGCCGATCGGCGTCGGCAGCATCCACTCATCCGGCGTCACCCAGGCGTCGCCATACTGGTCCTTGTTGCGCATGTCGTCGGCGAACAGCGCGATCTCGCGGCCGGTCGGGTCGAAGGTGAACTGGCCGGGGCACAGAGCGTGCTCGACCGGAGTCGTCGGCGGACAGTCGAAGCTCTTCAGCCGCCACAGGAAGATGCCCAGCTTGGGGATGCCGTGCCATCCGCTGCGATCGGCGCCGCGGCGGAAGTCGGCCGTGTGGAAGAATTCGTCGAAGGCGGTGGCCGATTCGGTCGCGGCCGTGGCATGGCGAAGGTCGGCGAAGCCGCCGCGCGCGGTGAGGCTGCGGGCGCCGCGCAGGCCCTCGATGACGGCCTGCCCCGGGTCGACGCCGATCTCGGGATCGAACAGATGGCGCGTGCGGGCAAGGCGCGTGAAGAACTCGACGGCCCGCGCATTCCATCCGGTGATGTCGGCGGCGATCTCCTCGAGAATGGCGAGCGTGCCCTTGCGCCGCCGGTAATAGATGGTCTTGGCGACGTCCAACCGCTGCGCCCGCGCATCGAGGCCGGCGACGATGTTGGTCGCCAGGATCTCGCCGATGTAGGGAATGAGCCAGTCGTCGCAGGTCTCGATCGACTGGTCTTCCCACATGCGGTCGATGCTGCGGCGCACGACCGCCATCTGCGTGCCGACGCGGCCGACCAGCTCGCGCAGCGGACCGGGCGTGTCGTCGTCGTCCGAATCGAGCGTGCGATAGATGCCCGGCAGCAGGCTCCACAGCCGTGCGGCGTAATAGGTTTCGTAGCGATCGCGATCCTCAGACATTGACGGGTGTCTCCGGAATGACGGCAACCCATTGCGGAGCGGGCTGCAGGAACTCGCCCTCGGTGACCGAGATGCGCGGCTGCCAGCCCGAGAAGATCCACCACAGGCCGGTCACCGGATCGGGCCGGCTCAGCAGGAACAGCGCGAGCGGCATCGCCTCGACGCCTGGGACGCCGAGACAGGCCGCCGACAGTTGGCTGAAGTAGATGCCCTCGCCGATGCGGATGCGGTTGTCGCCGAACAGCCCGCGGTCGGCATCGAGCAGGGCTTCGCGAACCTGGGCGACGACGTCGGCGGCGATCCGATCGGCCGACACCCGGATCAGCACGCCGATGCCGATCGGCACCGGCGTCGCCGGCAGAACGCTCACGGCGCGGTTGGGATCGGCGCTGAGTCGCAATGC
This sequence comes from Pseudomonadota bacterium, assembly GCA_023386865.1. Taxonomy (GTDB): domain Bacteria; phylum Pseudomonadota; class Alphaproteobacteria; order Reyranellales; family Reyranellaceae; genus Reyranella. The sequence continues at coordinate 7,241 of JAEWIV010000180.1, read as the reverse complement.
TTCGCGGGCGCTGTCGACCGCGGCGGGGTCGTCGCCGACATGCAGCTTCACCGTCGCGCGCTGGTCCTGCGCATCCCAGCCGTAGATCGCGCGGACGCGCTTCACGCCCGGCGCGCGGCTCGCGATCGCCTCGTAGTCGTCGGCCGATATGGCGCGCCCGAAGGTCAGGACCGATCGCGGCGCGTAGCGACGGATCTGATTGGCCGGATCGGGATCGCTGCCGCCGCCGCCGGCAACCGGATGTCGAAGCGCGCGCAGGCCGGGGTAGGGCTTGGCGATGACGGTCAGGGCGCCTGCCGCCGGCGCGTCGGCGCCGCTGCCGAAGCGATATCTGGCGACGACATTGTCGTGCCCGGTCGGCAGGCGCGCCCCGTTCGTGCCGTCGCCGAAGACGACGTGGGTCTTCTGTTCGTCGTCCTCGCGGGTCACGAACACGGTGGCGTCGTGCGGCTGGCCGTAGAAGCTCTCGACTTCCGTCCAGGCGACGCCGTTGACGTAGATCTTCAGCGTGCTCTTGTAGCGATCGCCGGCCGCCAGGTAGGTGAGCGGCGCCTTCTTCAGCCCGAAGGACTGGCCGGCCAGGGTGGCATCGCCGCTGCCCAGTATCTCGGCCGACACGCTCTTGCCGTGGCCGATCTCGATCACGTTATGCAGCACCTTGAGCGGCGCCTTCAGCGGCGCCGCGGCCGTCGGTGCGGCGCCGAGGAAGGACACGATCTGGAGCTGCCCCGGCGTGCTGTCGGCGACGGTAGCCTTGGCAAGCGCGCCGCGGCCATCGGCGTCCTCGATCAGCACGGTCTGGTTGGCGCCGACCCGGAAGGGCTGGGACCTGGTCGCGACCAGGGCCAGCGGCGTGCCGGAGAAGCTCGTCACCGGCCGGTCGCGCAAGGCGCCGGCCGGCTCCCAGTCGAGCAGGACCTTCACCTTGTCCTTGTTGTTGTTCCAGGTGGTCGAATTGAAGCCGCCGGCGTGGGACAGCCGCGTGTGCGGCAGGCCGATCGGAATTTCGGGATCGGTGGGCGCCGTCCAGCCGTTGCCGTTGGCGTACCAGACGCTTTCGGTCGTCCCGGTCACGGCGCGCAGAACCGGAGACAGCGCCGTGCCGGGCGCGGTCAGCAGGAAGGGGTCGCCGGCCTTCACCGTGCGATCGACGCTTTCGAGCTCGAGAGGCGATGAGATCAGGTTGATCGTGGTGGAGAACTTCCACAGGCCGCTGCTGCGGCGGCTGCGCAGCAGCCGGTAGCCGGAGGCTGCCGCATTGGGCAGCGCCGGCGCACCTTCGAGGGTGATCTCGGTGAAGGGTGCGTCCACCGCGTCCTTGTCGTTGTGCGTGCCGGCGACCTGCAGCAGCATGCCGTTGCTCGCCGCCTGGCCGTTCTGCACCAGGATCAGGAAATCGCCGGCCTCGATGTCGGTGACGGTTCCCTGGAGGTAGAGCCGGCCGCCGGCGCCGGCGAGCTGGCTCGGCGGCTGTGCCGGCACGGCGTCGGGCAGCGACAGCGAGATCGCTTCAGTCGTCTCGTAGGTCTGCGGCTGCTTGCCGGGCGCGGGCTTGCTGTCGACGGCGAAGCCGGCCGGCAGGCTGACGCCCTGTCGGCCGCCCAGCAGGGCGCCGATCCTGGCCGACGCCGCGATGCCGGGACGCGGCCTGTAGCCCAGGAGGCGGATGAGGGCGCGTACGCTCTCGTCGAGCGTGGCGGTGCCGAGCAGGCTCTCGTTGAGGCTGCGCTCGTTGTAGAGCGTCAGCACATCGGCGACGTAGGCCCACCATTCGGGGATCTGCAGCAGCAAGTCGCCACGTCCGTTCGGCAGCCACGGTGCGAGCGCCGTCTCCGTCGCGGCGCGTTGCAGCAGGGCACGGCGAAAGCTGCGGAAGTCGCCGGCGCGGTAGCGCACATGGGCGAGCCCCGGCAGGTTGGAGACGGTCGCCGGATGGGTGAAGCCCTCGCACGGGCAGATGGTGTCGTCGGTCATTTGCCGCCTTCCACCTGCAGCCGGTAGGAGCCGCGCTCGGGCCGGCTGGCATTGTTGTCGAGTCGGAAGATCTCGCCCGGCGCGAACGGGATGCGCCCGGGCATCTCGGCGAAGCTGTTCACGTGGCCGCGACGGCGATACTTGATGGACCTGACGCCGGACACGCCCGGCACGGCCTGGATCGCCGCTTCGAGCCGGCTGCGCTCGAAGTCGGTGCCCAGGGTGAAGTTGTCGACATGGAAGAAGCCGACGCTGCCGTCGGGATGGCGCAGCGGATCGAGGGCCTTGCGCACGCCGGCATGGACATCGCCCCGGAATGCCTCGGGCCGGGCGCAAAGGTCGATCTGCAGGTCGAGCGAGACATAACGCGGCTGCGGCGCGTAGGCCTCGTAGCCGGCCAGCCGGTAGCGGTTCAGGACCTCGATGAGCTCGACATGCTGATCGCGGCTGATCTGGCCGGCGCTCCTGGGGTCCGCCGTGGTGAACACGGTCGGCCAGCTTCCGGTCCAGCGGAAGACGGTTCCGGCACGCTGCACCCAGGTCAGCCGCTCGGCTGCCGCGTTGTAGTCTTCCGGCCGCACGGCGCGATAGGTGAGGGTGCGGAAGGCGAAGGGCGCGCGACGGCGGATCTGTTCGTCGGTCTCGGCGTCGGCGCCGCCCGTGGCGGAGAAGGGATTGCTGGCGGCCGCCATGATCGTCGCCCAGGCAGGGTCGACTCCCGTGATCGTATCGGCGGCGACGTTGCCCAGCATGCCGCTGCTCGTGCGGTAGCGCACCTCGAAGACGTCGCCCTTGTTCGGCAGCTCGCCGAACGTGCCGTCGCCGAAGCGCAGGGTCGCGCCGCGCGAGCCGTCGTAGTCGAACGCCGCGCCGGACGACAGCGGCCTGTCCGGCGACAGCGCCCGCCACGCCATGGGCTCCACCGTGAACATCTCCTCGAAAGGCCCGACGTCGAGCAGGCTTCTCGCCCAGCGCCATTCCTGCGGCGTCGCACCAGCGCGGACGACGCGAACCTCCGGCGTGACGGCATCGCCGTCCTCGTCCGCGACATAGGCCAGCGGCTCGTGGGCCAATGCATGCAGGGCCTGCCAGCGCGGCGCCTCGGCCGTGCTGTTGGCGGCGAGCCGTTCGATGGCCAGCGGCATGGCCGGATCGGCGGCCGGCGCAACTCCGACGGCGAAATGCTCGACACGCCGTTCACCTTGCGTCACGGGCACGAGGTTGCCGTGCACGGTCGTGCGCGTGAGGTCGTGATGCTGCTGCAGCGTGTCTGGCTGCCACCGCAGGCGCGTCAGGGGCTTGCCGTACAGCGGATCGGTCAGCTCTTCGGGCCCCTCCACCAGCGTAACCAGCTCGCGGGACGGCGGCTCGGCTCCGGTGGGATCGGCCGTGTCGATCAGCAGCGTCATGCCTTTGGCGAGCGCATGGCCATGGCCGGCGATGTCCATGCTCTCGGCGCCCGGCTCGAGGCAGCGGTCGGAGTCGTTCCACCAATAGGGCGAGAGCTCGTTCCACAGCGAGCTCACGACATAGCTGCCGTCGTCTCTCAGGCCGCGGCCGGTCTCGAAGGGAATGTCGGATCCGTCGGATGCCTTGGCTGTGATCAGCACGCCGCTCGGGATCTGCGTCGTCGCCGCGCCGGCCGGGAGGGTGATGCGGACGAGGCTGCGCGCGCTGGTGAGCGGACGCGGCTCGTAGTCGACCAGGCGCGCGAGCCGGACCAGCGAGCGGCGCTCGGTCGCCGTTTCCAGGGCATTCTCGTGGTGGATGCGGTCCTGCAGGTAGCTGAACTCGTCGCCGACGGCGCTGAACGCCTCCAGCATCACCATCCCGAAGTCGGCTTCCGCGCGCTCGCGCCATTCGGGGAAGCGCTGCGCCGAGAAATCCGACAGTGCGCGCTTGAACGAATCGTAGTCCTTGGCGAGGTAGTCGATCGCCGGCAGCGGATCGTCGGGTTCGGGACAGAAGGGCGGCGGTGTCCGGCAATCCACCGGCGACGGGCAGAAGGCGTAGAACGAGAACGGCACCTGCGCGAAGTAGGGATCGAGCGCGGTCGCGTTGGCGATCGCCAGCGTGTAGGTCGAGAAGTCGCCGCGTCCCGGCACGGTCAGGCGGAGCACTGGGCGGCCGTCGAAATCCTGGCTCCAGTCGGCCGGCGCGATCGGCCCCACCGGCACGTCGGGGATGCGGTCGCCGCCGGCGATCGTCGCGCCGAGCGCGGGGGTGGCTACGGCGACGCCGTTGAAGAAGTGCACGTAGAGCCGCGTCGGCTCGGCCTCGCGCACCTCGACATAGTCGATGCCGTTGACGGCGTTCGATGCGATCAGATCGAGAACCCGGTTCCTAGGAGCCATCGGCCGGCACCTCCAGCACCATTTCCTGGGCGGTCTGGGTCTCGATGAGCGTGTACTGGATGTTGATCTCCACCGCGGCGTCGCCATAGACGGACGTCTCGGGGACCTTGACGCTGGTCACCCGGATGTGCCCGCCGAGGAAGGTCTCCAGCGCCCGCCTGACGAGCAGCTCGGTCGTCGACGACAAGGCCGAGGTCTTCGGCTGGAAGACGAGCTGGCGCAGGCCGCAGCCGAACTCCGGCATGCAGACGCGCTCGCCCGGGCCGGTCAGCAGTACCTGGCGGATCATCTGCGCGACATGCTCGGCGTAGTTCGCGAGCTCGGCCTGCCGATGGGTCGGGCCGACGCGCAGCGGCACGCTGTAGTCGTGACGCAGCGGTTGGATGCGCTGGGTCATTGGGCGCTCGCTTTGGTCTGCGTCTGCTGGATCATCGCCGTGCCCTGCACGGCCTGGTCGGCGGCCTTGCACAAGCCGATGCTGTCGCGCGTAAGTACGTTGTCGGACGCGGCCTTGGTCTTCGGCGCGGGCATTTGCCACTGCACGGTGACGCAGGGATGCGGCGTGCCGGACGGAAGGGTGAAGGCGCAGCCGGCGACGATGAAGGTGTCGGCAGGGCGCACGATGAACGCGCCGCCGGCCTTCGCGCGGCTGTTGCTGGGCACCATGCTGACGCTGCCGCCGTGCGGGCACATGATGACGTCGGCCGTGGTGAGAATGTTGCCCATCACGTCACCTCGAAGGCGCTGCCGTTGATCGAGGTCTTGCTCGCCTCGATCGCCAGCTTCTGGGATTGCCGCTCGGCGGTTATGCCGCTCGACGACAGCGTGACCTTGTTGTCATTGGCGTCGCTGAGCTCGACGGTGGTCTGGTCGTCGTCGATCAGGAGCTTGGTCTTGCCCTTGGTAATGATCGCCTTGACCGCGGGCTTGGCCTCCGAGGGCAATTCGCCGGCGCGCCAGTAGCAGCCGACCCAGATCGGGTAGGAGACGTCGCCGCCTTCGAATTCGATCCAGACGCCCGACCCGACCTCGGGCAGGAACGCCATGCCGACCTGGGGGCCGGCATAGGGCACGCAAGGCATCGCCCAGCCGCTCACCTGGGCACCGAGCACCGCCGGCACCGTGGCCTTGATGCGCAGCGTGTCGGCATCGATGTCGGTGACGGTACCGCGATACTTGCCGTAGTAGCGGCCACGCACTCGCTCGGAGAGGTCGAGCAGGAGCTGTTCGGGGGTCATCAGACGAGCCCTCCCGGTGCGGCGGCCGCCGGGCCGACGGCGTTGCGGACCAGCACGAAGCTCATGCGATGCGCCTCGGCCGTGATCCTGTGGCGCACGTTCGACACCCAGTACTTTCCGGAATGCACGCTGCCCAGCGTATCGATCTGCACGACCTGGCCGACGCGCAGCACATGGTGCAGGCTCGCCACGTCGACGTCGCCGGTGACGCGCACGAACCATCCCGACTCGCGCAGCACGGCCTCGGCGCGCTGGCGCAACGCGCCGCCATCGTCGACCGTCGCGGTCAGCATGCTTTTCATCGGCTGCCCGGCGAAGGTCGCGAGGTCGCGCTCGTCCATCGCCGCCAGGCCGCTCGCCGTGGCGTCGCCGCTCGCGCCCTCCGGCGCGGAATCGGTGAAAAGCGCCTGGCGCGCGACGATGCTGGCGGGCCGCATCACGTCCCATTCGATGTCGAGCGCGCCGACATTGGCGGCGCTCGGATCATTGGGCTTGAGCGTGACGACCGGCTCGCCGTCGACCGACGGCTTGGCGAAAATGCCGGTCAGCAGCCTGGGCATCGCACCGGAGGCGACACGGCATAGCTTGCCGGATCGGCGAGCCAGCATCTGCAGGAACTGCAGGTCGGTGCCGCGCTGCATCAGCGTGTGGCCGTCCTCGGCATGCGCCGGCGAATCGTCGCTCAGATTGTCGGGGCCGGGCGCCATGCCGTATTCGCCGAAGATCGTGTTCGCAGCGGCGCCGTCGGTTACGTTCGCCCACTCGCGGGTCTTTTCCTCGAGATTCATCAGCCAGCTCGAGTCCTGGCTGTAGACCTCGACGTGGGCGTTGGTGATGCCCGATTCGATGTGGATCTTGTGGGCGAGCACGTAGCCATCGAACACGCATTCCGGCGTGCCGTCGCTCGGCGTCGCCACGACGGCGAGGTTGGCCATCGGCTGCAGGCCGGGATCGTTCAGGGGATTGAGGTCGCCGTCGGCGCTGCCGGACACCGGCAGGCGCATTTGCAGCGAGCCGGGGAGATCGCTGCTCTCCTCGACCTCGAGCCAGGAGATCTTGTCGTAGAAGGCCTCGGCCACGGCCGCTCCCTGCATCCAGAGTTGGAAGGTGCTCGGCAACGGCTAGCGCTCCTTGACCGGCACGCCGATCAGGTCGCGGGCCGCCAGCGATTCCGGCGAGATGGTCTCGTTGGCGTCGCACAGCCGCCAGAAGCCGGTTGGATTCTTGAGATAGACGGCGGCGACGTGATCGAGCCGCTGACCTTCGAGTCGGCGGTGATAGCCCAGCAGGTCGGGCTTGGGCCGCTGCGGAAAGCGCACCATCACGACCTCGCGCCCGTCGGGCAGCTTCACCGTGTCGGTGGCGGCGTCGATATAGCGGCTGCGCGGCGTGAACATGGGCGCCTCCTAGAGCGGCAGCATGCCGATGGCGGATTCGGCGGAATTGGCCAGGTTGGCGATGGCCAGTGCTTCCCGCAGCTTGTGCGAGAAGTCGTAGGCAAAGGTCGCGATCTCGGCGAGCGGACCCTCGACGTACTGCAGCTCGCGCGGAGTCAGGACCTGCAGCGAGACCTGTGCCTCGGCATGCATCGGATTGAGGAGCAGCGGATCGTAGAGGGTCTCGGTGATCGACAGGTTCGTGAGCTTCACCGGCAGGACGCGGCCGGGTCCCCATA
>JAEWIV010000118.1 GCA_023386865.1 Pseudomonadota bacterium | reverse complement strand
ACACGGGATTCTCCAGCGCCCGGTGTTCGGGGTGCCACTGCAGCGCCAGGGCGAAGGCGGGGGCATCCGGGACGCTGAAGGCCTCGACTTGGCCGTCCTCGGCAACGGCTTCGAGACGGGCTCGCGGCGCCAGGCGGTCGACACCCTGGGCATGCAGCGAGTTCACGCGGACGCGGCGCTCGCCGAGCAGCCGATGCAACAGGCCGCCCTCGACGATCTCGACGTCGTGCGCCGGCGCGTAGTTGACGTCGATGTCGGGCGACTTGGGCGAGCGATGATCCCAGCGGCCTTCGACCTCGTGCACGAGCTGGTGCAGCGTGCCGCCCAGCGCCACATTCACCTCCTGCAGGCCACGGCAGATCGCGAAAAGCGGCACCGCGCGGTCGAGGCAATGGCGGATCAAGGGGAGCGTGGTGGCGTCGCGCGCTGCATCGTGCGCGGTCCCTTCCCGGCTCCCGTCTCCGCCGTAATGGTGCGGTTCTACATTGGACGGGCTGCCGGTCAGCAGCACGCCGTCCAGTGAATCGAGCAGCCGGTCGAGCGCCGCCGTCATGGCCGCGGCGTCCGCGGCAAATTCGGGACCGATCGCCGGAACCACGACCGGCAGGGCACCGACGGCCTGGACAGCTGCCCGGACATACTTGTCGCCAACCGTGTGATGCCAGCCGCCGCGGCCATTTTCCTTGAGACAGGCCGTTACCCCCACGAGAGGGCGCGAGGATGGACGTGAGGAGGAGCGATCCATGTCCTTTGTCGAAGCGTGCAAAATGGTACGGTTCATTCTCTTATCTCGCGGACGGGTTTGCAAATGGCTCCCTGCCGCGCCTGCCTGCGACTTGTGCAGTGCAGCCCTGCGTGGTACCGCCCGCCCCGCAACAGCGAAAGTAAGCCATGACCACCCCCCCGCCTCCGCCGCAAAACCCGCAGTCGCCGCAAGGCGTGGCGCCCCAGCAGGCGCCCAACGCCCCGCTGATCATGCACGGCCAGTACATCAAGGATCTGAGCTTCGAGAACCCGCGCGCGCCGCAGAGCCTGATCGAGCAGACCCAGCCGCAGCTGTCGCTCAACGTCCAGGTCACCAACCGCCAGTTCGACGCCAAGACCTTCGAGGTCGCGCTGTCGATCGAAGCCAACGCCAAGACGCCCAAGGACGAGCCGTTGTTCGTGCTCGAGCTGGTCTATGCCGGCACGGTGAGCATCGGCGAGGTGCCGCAGGAGGCCTATGGTCCCCTGCTGTTCATCGAGACGCCGCGGCTTCTCTTCCCGTTCGCGCGCGCCGTCGTCGCCAACGCCACGCGCGAGGCCGGCTTCCCGCCGCTCAACATCGCTCCGGTGGACTTCGTGGCGCTCTATCGCCAGCAGCTCGAAGCCAACGGCGGCAAGATCCCGGGTGTCGCCGGCGGCCCGGTCGGGCACGCTTGATTTGTCATCCCGAGCGTCGCGAGGGACGTTACTGATCCGCCTTCGCTACGCTCGGAGGGACATCACGCCACGAGCCACAGGGGTTCCTTGATCTGCTTCAGGAACTCGGCGTGTGCCGCGAGCTCGGCGGCGCTCGGCGCATGCGGCCGTGGCGGCCGGACGGGCAGATTGCTCACCACCAGAACGCCCGTCGCAACGCCGACGACCTCCGCCGCCAGGCCGAGGTCGCGCTGCCGGCCGCCGCTCAGCTCGAGATAGACCTCGGCCAGAAGCTCCGAATCGAGCAGGGCGCCGTGCTTGACGCGGTTGGAGTTGTCGACGCTGAAGCGCTCGCACAGCGCATCGAGGCTGACGCGCTGGCCGGGGAACTTGCGTCGCGCGACCGAGACGGTGTCGACGTAGGCGTTGGTGAGCTTGGCCTTGCCGACGCGCTCCAGCTCGGCGTTCAGGAAGCCGATGTCGAACTGCGCGTTGTGGATCACGAGCTGGGCGTCGCCGATGAACTCGAGCAGCTCCTCGACCTTGTCGGCAAAGAGAGGCTTGTCGGCCAGGAATTCGTCGCTGAGCCCGTGAATGTCCTGGGCCCCGGCCGGCATGATCATTTCGGGGTTGAAATAGGCGTGGAACGTTCTGCCCGTGGCGACGGTGTTCATGAGCTCGATGCAGCCCACCTCGACCACACGGTGACCCGCCAGCGGGTCGAGACCCGTGGTCTCGGTGTCGAGAACGATTTCGCGCATGGACTCTTTTAGCTTACTTCCGCCGCGCCCGGGCAAGCTGGGCTGTGAATCGTTCGCGCCATGGATTGGCCGGCCAGAAGCGTCCGCGACGCTTCTTCAGTTCCGATACCGCCTCGGCGAGCGCCCGTCGCGTCGGGGCGAGCCCCAGCCCGGTCGGGATGACGATGGTGGCCTTGCGGCGCTTGACCGCGTCGGGCACCTGCTGGCGCAAGATTCCCTCGAAGCGTTCCGTCGACATGCCGGGTCGCGCCATGACGCGCCGGCGCTGCAGGAAGGCGGGCGCGCTCACCACCAGGGTCGCATCGACTCGACGCTCGCCAGCCCCTTCGAACAGCAAGGGAATGTCGAGCACCACCAGCTTCTCGCCGCGCCGCGCCGCTCGCTTCAGGAAGGCGCGTTGCCGCTGGCCGACCAACGGATGCACGATGGCCTCAAGGCGGCGCAATGCGTCCTTGTTGCCGAACACGCGCGCGCCCAGCGCCTGGCGGTCGAGCACGCCGTCCTTCACCACGCCGGGAAACGCCGCCTCGATCGCCGGCAATGCGGCGCCGCCCTTGGCTTGCAGGGCATGGACGGCGGCGTCGGCGTCGTACACCGGCACGCCCATCTGGCGCAGCATCTTCGCCGCGGTGGATTTGCCCATGCCGATCGAGCCGGTGAGGCCGACGATCATCATTGACGCCGAACGCCGGCTGTCCGGTTACGGCACCAGGACGGTCTGGCCGGTGGTCTTGCGCGATTCGAGGTCGCGATGCGCTTGCGCAGCCTCGCCCAGCGGATAGCGCTGGTCGATGGCGATCTTGACCTTGCCGCTCTTGACCATCTTGAACAGCGAGTTCGCGCTGGCCTCGAGGTCCTTGCGGGTGGCGGTGTAGGCGCCGAGGCTGGGCCTGGTCAGGTAGAGCGAGCCCTTGGTGTTGAGGATGCCCGGCGGCTGTGGCGCCACGGCGCCCGAGGCATTGCCGAACGAGCACATCAGGCCACGCGGCTGCAGGCTGTCGAGCGAGGCCTCCCAGGTGTCCTTGCCGACGCCGTCGAAAACCACCGGCACGCCCTTGCCCTTGGTGATCTCCTTCACCTTCGCCACCACGTCTTCCTTGGTGTAGTCGATCACCCACTTGTAGCCGTTCTTCTTGGCGAGAGCGGCCTTCTCCGGCGACGACACCGTGCCGATCGCCTTGTAGCCGCGCGCCTTGGCCCACTGGCCGAACAGCAGGCCGACGCCGCCCGCGGCGGCATGGAACAGCACGATGTCGCCCTTCTTGAGCCACGGCTTGGCGCAGTGGTCGACGAGGTACTCGGTGGTCATGCCCTTCAGCATGATGGCCGCCGCCTGCTCGTCGCTCACGCCCTTGGGCACATGGACGAGTTGTTCCACGCCCATGACGCGTTCCTGGCAGTAGGCGCCCAGCACGCCGCAATAGGCGACGCGATCGCCCTTCTTGAAGCCCCTGGTCCTGGGGCCGACCTCGACGATCACGCCGGCCGCCTCGCGGCCGACCGCGTTGGGCAGCGGCGTCTGGTAGAGACCCGAGCGCGTATAGACGTCGATGAAATTGAGGCCGATGGCGGTGTGCCTGATCTTCACCTGGCCGGGGCCGGGCGATCCCACCGCGACCTCCTCGAGCTGCATCTTCTCCGGTCCGCCATTTTCATGAATCAGGATCGACTTCGGCATTTTCTGCTCCCCGGTGTTTTGCCGTTTCCGGAACGCCAATCGGCTGTCGTCGTCGAGTATAATGACGGCCCTAGGAGAGTCGATGCGCAGACGCCAAATCATCCTGACTGCAACCGCGACACTCGCCGCGCCGTCGATCGCGCGCGGCCAGGAAGTCCTTAGGAGCAACAAGGCCAATTACCGCCTGGTCACCCTGGCGCGCGACCTGGAACAGCCTTGGTCGATCGCCTTCCTGCCCGACGGGCGGATCCTGGTCACCGAGCGGCCGGGCCGCCTCCGCGTGTTCGCCAATGGCCGGCTGGAGCGCGCGCCGCTGGGGGGCGTGCCCAAGGTCTATGCGCGCGGCCAGGGCGGGCTGCTCGACGTCTGCCTGCATCCGAATTTCGCGCAGAACCGTGTCCTCTACCTTTCATACTCGGCGGAGGGGTCGGGCGGAGCGGCGACCACCGTGGCGCGGGCCGAGCTGGGCGATGGAGCCTTGCGCGGTGCCCGGACGATATTCGAGGCGCTGCCCCGCGCCTCGGGCGGCCTGCACTTCGGTTCGCGTATCGCCTTCGACCGCTCGGGCCTGATGTACGTCACTACCGGCGAACGCTATCAGCGCGACCGCGCTCAGGATCTCAACGACCTCGGCGGCAAGGTGGTGCGGCTGCGAGACGACGGCTCGGTGCCGCCCGACAACCCCTTCGTCGGCCAGCCCAATGCGCGGCCGGAGATCTTCACCTGGGGCCATCGCAACCCCCAGGGGCTCGCCATGCATCCCGAGACGGGTCGCATGTGGGAATGCGAGCACGGCCCGCGCGGCGGCGACGAGCTCAACCTCCTGAAGGCCGGCGCCAATTACGGCTGGCCGCGCGCCACCCACGGCATCGACTACAGCGGCGCCGTCATCAGCCCGAACAAAAGCCTGCCCGGCATGGAAGATCCGCTGCGCGTCTGGGTGCCGTCGATCTCGCCCTGCGGGCTCTGCTTCTATACCGGGGACAAGTTCCCGGGCTGGAAGGGTTCGGTCTTCACCGGCGCCCTGTCGAACGATGCGCTGTTCCGCATCGAGCTCGATGGCGAGCGCTACCGTGGCGAGGAGCGGTTGCTCGTCGACCGTCTTCCCTATATCCGCGACGTGCGGCAGGGGCCCGACGGGCTCCTGTACCTCGTCACCCACGCAAACGACGGCGGCTTGTTCCGTATCGAGCCCGCCTGATCCGACCGATGCTCATCCTCGCTTCAGCCAGCCCCTCCCGCCGCCAGATGCTGCAGAACGTCGGCCTCGATTTCACGATCGAGCCCTCGGGCGTCGACGAGGACGAGGTGAAGCTTAGTCTCCTGGGCGAACGCGCGACGGCGCAGGATATAGCGACGACGCTTGCCGAGATGAAGGCGCTGCGCGTGTCGACGCGGCGGCCGGGCGCCTTCGTGATCGGTGCGGATTCCACGCTCGCCTGCGAGGGCAAGCTCTACGACAAGCCGGCCACGCTTGGCGCCGCGCGTGAGCAGCTCAAGGCCTTGGGCGGCCGCACGCACGAGCTGGTCTCGTCGGTCGTCGTCGCCAGGAATGGCGCACGCCTGTGGCATACGACCGAGACCGGCCGGTTGACCATGCGGCCCCTCACCGACTCGTTTCTCGAGGCCTATCTCGCGCGGGCCGGGGAGGCGGTCTGCGCCTCGGTCGGCGCCTACCAGCTCGAAGGGCTGGGCGCCCATCTCTTCAGCCGCATCGAAGGCGACTATTTCACCGTGCTTGGCCTGCCGTTGCTGCCCTTGTTGGCCTTCCTGGCGGAGCACGGCATCGGTCTGGAGAAAGCGGCATGAGCCCCTACGAGACTTTGTTGCGCGAGGCCAATGGCCGGCCCTTCGCCGCCATCGTCGGCTGGCCGGTCGAGCACTCGCGCTCGCCGGCATTGCACGGTTTCTGGCTGAAGCAGCACGGCATCGACGGCCACTACGGCCGCCTGCCGGTCGAGCCCAAGCGTGTCGCGCTGGAGGAGCTTGTAGCCTTCCTCAAACGCACGCCCAACGCACGCGGCTGCAACCTCACCCTGCCGCACAAGATCGACATCATGCCGTTGCTCGATCGCATCGATCCGCTGGCCAGGCATATCGGTGCGGTCAATACGGTCATCAAGCATGCCGACGGCACGCTGGAAGGCCGCAACAGCGACGGCTTCGGCTTCATGGAAGCCCTCCGATACAACGTCCCGAACTGGAGCGCGGCGGCCGGACCGGTGACCGTGCTGGGGGCCGGCGGCGCGGCCCGTGCCATCGTCGCCACGCTGGTCGAAGCCGGCGTGCCCGAACTGAGGCTGGTGAACCGAACCAAGACCTCCGCCGTCAATCTCGGTGTCGCCTTCACGCCCGACGACGGACGGCAGATCGCGGTCGACAACTGGGTCGACCGCGCCCGGTCGCTGAAGGACGTGACGCTGCTGGTCAACACGACCTCGCTCGGCATGAAGGGGCAGCCGCCGCTCGATCTCGACCTCGCCCACCTGCCGCACAGCGCGGCCGTCTACGACATCGTCTACATACCCCTGGAGACGGCGCTGCTGGCCGCCGCCCGCGCCCGCGGCAACCGCTGTGTCGACGGACTCGGCATGCTGCTGCACCAGGGCCGTGTCGGCTTCGAGGCCTGGTTCGGCGTGAAGGTCGATGTCAGCGCCGAGCAGCGTCGCGCCGTCGCCGCCGATCTGGGGGTGTGACGGCTATTTTGTAGCCAGCGCCGCTGCCTTTCCCGCCAGCGTCTCCGCCTCGATCAGCCAGCGCTGCCGCTCTTCCTCCGAGCTCGTCGCCACGACGCCGAACAGCGACCGCATGACCTCGCCGACGCCGCAATAGCGCAGGATGCAGTCGCGCCACATGCGCTCCAGCGGATCGCCGAACGCTTCGCGTTCGCGCTCCAGCGGCGTGTTGCCGGTGTTGATGACCAGCGCGACCTTGGTGGCGAGCAGGCCCACGGGGACGTCGCCCTGGTCGACACCCTTGATGAACCCGTAGGCGGCATCGGGCGCGAAGACGCGGTCGATCCAGCCCTTCATGATGGCGGGCGGCGCGCCCCAGCAGTTGGGATGGACGACGGCCAAAAGATCGCTGTCGCGCAGTTCGGCGATATGCCTCTGCACAAGTGGATCGGTCGAGGGCTGGCCGCGCGCCTCGGCGGCGGTCAGCCGGGGATCGAACCCCTCCTCGACCAGGTCGTGGAAACGGACCTCGCAGCCCGCCGCCGACCACCTCTCCCGGATCCTGTCCGCGATGGCGCGGCAAAAGCTTCCGGGAGCGGGATGGCCGACGACGACCAGCGCTTTCATGAACCGCTACTGGTTCATCGAGCTGAAGAAGTCCTGGTTGGTCTTGGCCGTGCGCAGCTTGTCGAGCAGGAACTCGATGGCATCGACGGCGCCCATCGGCATGAGGATGCGGCGCAGCACCCACATCTTCGACAGCGTCGCGCGGTCGACCAGCAGCTCTTCCTTGCGGGTGCCCGACTTGGTGATGTCGATGGCCGGGAATGTGCGCTTGTCGGCGACCTTGCGGTCGAGGATGATTTCGGAGTTACCGGTGCCCTTGAACTCCTCGAAGATCACCTCGTCCATGCGGCTGCCGGTATCGATCAGCGCCGTGGCGATGATGGTGAGCGAGCCGCCCTCCTCGATGTTGCGCGCCGCGCCGAAGAAGCGCTTCGGGCGCTGCAGGGCGTTGGCATCGACGCCGCCGGTCAGCACCTTGCCGGAGCTGGGAACGACGGTGTTGTAGGCACGGCCCAGGCGGGTGATCGAATCGAGCAGGATCACCACGTCCTTCTTGTGCTCGACCAGGCGCTTGGCCTTCTCGATCACCATCTCGGCCACGGCGACGTGGCGGCTGGCCGGCTCGTCGAAGGTCGAGCTCACGACCTCGCCCTTCACCGTGCGCTGCATGTCGGTCACTTCCTCCGGCCGCTCGTCGACGAGCAGCACCATGAGGTAGACCTCCGGGTTGTTGGCGGTGATGGCGTGGGCAATGTTCTGCATCAGCACCGTCTTGCCGGTGCGCGGCGGCGACACGATCAGCGCGCGCTGGCCCTTGCCGATCGGCGCGATCAGATCGATCACGCGGGTCGAGATGTCGAGCTGCTGCTGCGGCGTCGAGGTCGAGGCCTTCTTGGTGAGCGTGCCGGTGCGCCGGCCGGTGCTGACGCGGCCCGACGAGGTGGCCCGCGAGCTCGACTGCTCCTCGGAGATCGTCGGCGCCATGACGCCGGCGCCCTCCATCTCGAGCTTCAGCTTCTCGTCGGGATAAAGCGGGGTCAGCGAATCGAAGTTGATGCGATGGCGGAGCGCGTCGGGGTCGTCGAAGTTGATCTTGTTGATCTGCACCATGGCGAAGTAGCGCTCGCCGTCCTTGGGGGCGCGGATCTCGCCTTCGACCGTGTCGCCGGTGCGCAGGCCGAACTTACGGACCTGGGTCGGGCTGACATAGATGTCGTCGGCGCCCGGCAGGTAGTTGGCTTCCATCGAACGCAGGTAGCCGAAGCCGTCGGGCAGCACCTCGATGGTGCCGGTGCCGAAGATCGCCTGCTCGGCGGCGGCGAGCTTCTGCAGGATGGCGAACATCAGTTCCTGGCGGCGCATCATCGCCGCGCCTTCGACGCCCTGCTCCTCGGCAAAAGCCAGGAGTTCAGGCGGTTTCTTCATCTTGAGGTCTTGGAGGTTCATGATTTCTTCAATCAGGTGGGAGATAACGCACGCGCCACCGCCGCAGGTTGCGGCTGTCTGAAATTGCGCTGTGACGTTCGGTGCGGACCCCATCGTTCACCGCCGGGGAGGCGGCGCCAAGGGCCCTAGGTGGCGGCTATTTACAGGGAGGGCCGCAGCCTGTCAAAGGCCTGTCACGCCGGGGGCAGGACATGGCCGACATTCTCATCCTCGACGCCATGGGCGTCTTGTACGAGGCGGGCGACGATGTCGCCGAGCTTCTGGTTCCCTTCGTCGGCCGGCACGGCCGCGGCGATCTATCGGCCGAGGCGATCGACCGGGACTATGTCGAGGCGAGCCTGGGCAGGATCGATGCGGATGCCTTCTGGCAGCGCATGGGAGTCGATCCCGCCTTGGAAGACAGCTATCTCGCCGAGCATCGTCTGATCGAGGGCACGCTGGACGCGTTGGCCGAGCTCAAGCAGCGCCATGGACGAATTGCCTGTCTCTCGAACGATGTTTCGGGCTGGTCGCTGAAGCTTCGGCAACGGTTCGGCCTCGAGAACTGGATCGACGACTGGTTCATCAGTGGCGACCTCGGCTTGCGCAAACCCTCCGCCGAGATCTATCGGCTGGC
Organism: Pseudomonadota bacterium; assembly: GCA_023386865.1. GTDB lineage: Bacteria > Pseudomonadota > Alphaproteobacteria > Reyranellales > Reyranellaceae > Reyranella. The sequence continues at coordinate 17,042 of JAEWIV010000118.1, read as the reverse complement.
CGCCCATCGGCTCGGCGTCCGGCCGCATGAGGTCATGTTCGTCGATGATCGTCCGAGGAACCTGGATGCCGCCAAGGCGGTCGGCTTCAGCACGATCCTGCTCGATATGCGTGACGACCAGCGGGAACATCGCCACCGTCGGATACGGCGGCTGAAAGACCTATTTTAAGTCGTCCTATTGGGACGAACGAGCAGCCAAAAAATCGCGGCCGAGAGTCCTCCCAGAAGTCCCAGATAACCCGCCAGAAACAACGTCTGGCCCACGTCGCGGGACGGGGTGCGAACCCCGACATACACGAAGAACGGCAGGGCAACGGTGACGAAGCCAATGAGTGCGTAGAACCAGATCTGCTGGAGCTTGAGCCTGCGAAGAAGCAGATGGGCGGGCAGCCCTACAACGAATTGCAGGGCATAGACGACGCCGCAGAACAGGACGAACACGGCGAGCGGATGGTAGCTTCCATTCTGGGACGCCGACCACGCCGGGAGCAGCGCCGGCAGCATCGGTGCTGCCAGGAAGGCCACGACGATTCGCACTATGTCACCGGCTTGTGTTCCGTGCCGGTGCCGGGGGTCACGAACATCAGCCGGCCAGGCGCCTTGACGATGCCGCGGTGCCAGACACCCTTGGGAACGATGAAGGTTTCGCCAGGCTTGATGGTGGCGCGTTCCTCGCCGGCGTCGGTCTCCAGGACAATCGTCATCTGGCCCGACAGCAGGGTCAGGATTTCGTCACCGGCGGGATGACGCTCCCAATGATCCCAGTCCTTGCTCTGGTCGGAGCTGCCCATAAGGCGGCCCTGGTCGAGGTCGCGGCGCTGGGCGATGCCGGCCCAGAATTTCGCCCCGCCTTCCATGGCGAGCGCGCTCTCATCGGGACGCAGGTGAATATAGGTCGTGTCGAGCGTGAAGGCGTCGTTCATGGCTCCTCCTCTGCAAGCATCTCGGCATAGCGGAAGATCTCGGTATGGTCCGCCGAGCCCCCGAGCTTGCCGGTGGCGTCGGCCCAATAGGCGACGGCCTGCGCGAGGCCTGGCACGTTGAGCTTCAGATGCGTCGCCACCTCGCCCGCGGTGCGCAGGTCCTTGGCCATCAGGCCGGTGGTGAAGCCCGCCGCGAAGTTTCGCGGCACGACGAACTGGCGGCCCTTGACCTCGGTGGCGTTGCTCTTGCCGGTCGACGTGTTGAACACATCGACCATGGTGCCGGGATCAAGCCCGAAAGCCTCGCCCACCACCAGCGCCTCGCACATGGCGACTAGGCCGGCGGCCGAAAGATAGTTGTTCAGCGCCTTCAGCGCATGGCCGGCGCCGGCCGGGCCGCACAGCGTGATGGTCCTGCCCATGGCGGCGAAGGCCGGCCGGGCGCGCTCGAGGTCGGCCGCGTTGCCGCCCACCATGATCGACAGCGATCCGTCGATGGCGCGCTTGACGCCGCCCGACACCGGCGCATCGAGCAGGGCCACGCCCAGTGCCGCGAGATCGCGCGCGAGCTTCTGGGTGTCGACGGGGTTGGAGGAGCTCATGTCGATGGCGAGCATGCCGGCGGCCATGCCCTCGCGCGCCGGATCGCGGCCCTCGATCAGCGCCTGCCGCACGACCTTGCCGTCGGGCAGCATGGTGATCACCGCATCGGCGCCCTGCACGGCGACCTTGGGCGAGGCGGTCGCCAGTGCGGAGGGGTGAGCGCCGATGAAATCCGACACCGCCTTCTGCGACAGATCGTACAGGCGCAGCCTGAAGCCCGCGGCGGCGAGCCGCGCGGCCATCGGCCGGCCCATCATGCCGAGGCCGATGAAGGCAATGGTGGCGGGAGGTGAGAGCGTGGTCATGCAGCGGTCCTCGAGGTGAGGTCGAACTCATAGAACGGGAGCATGCGGCCGGGAATGGCGTCGGACGGAGCATGCCGCAGATAGCGTGCGCCCACGCGCTCGTAGAAGGCGGCGGCGTTGGGATCGGCCAGGATGGTCATCCGCCGCGCGCCCAGCTGTCGCGCGAGGGCGACGGCAGCGTCGAACAGCAGGCGTCCGGCACCTCCGCCGATCGCCGGCGGATCGACGAACAGGGCGTCGAGGTCGGCCGTCTGACCGTCGAGAAGCACGCAGGCCATGCCGATCAAGCAGCCCGAGTCATCGACCGCGACCAGCACCCGACCGGCCGTGATGTCGTGCTCGTTCACAACCAGCGCCGCCGCGCTCAATTCCATGAAGCCGGCGTCGTAGCCCCAATGCGCCTTCGATCGAACGCAGAGAGCGGTGAGGCTTTGGCTTTCGCCTGGCTTGGCCGGTCGGACCTGAACTGGCAATCGCACCGCGCGCTCCATTACCCCTCGGGTAGTTGATCATTCGACAACGCTGCCGCAATACCGGTCGGGTGCGACAAGGAGAACCGATGGAGGCTCCAGTCTACTTCGAGGACCTCGTCGTGGGCGCCTCTTTCCTGAGTGGCGAGGTCGCGATCGATCACGACGACATGTTGGCCTACAATCGTCGCAACGACCCGTGGCCCTTTCACGTCGACGAGGCATCGGCGGCGCAGAATCCGTACGGCAGCCTGATCGCCAGCGGCGGCTACACCATCACCTTGATGTACCGGCTGGGCCACCAGATCTACAACGTGCCCGGCCGGCGCTGGGCAGTGCTCGGCGCCTCGGAATGGCACCTCAAGTTCCCCGCCCCGGTGCGTTCAGGCGACCGTGTGCGTCTGCGGATCACGATCGAGGGCAAGCGCGAATCGAGCAGACCACGACGCGGCCATTTCGACCTGCTGTACGAGTTGCTGAACCAGGCCAACAAAGTCGTGCTGTCGGTGCTCGTTGCCGGCTTGATCGAGCGCAGGCCGCCCGCTCCCGTGTCCTCCCCCGCATGACGGCAGAGCGATCGCATGTGGCTCCAAGTTCCATCAGCCCGACCGGAGCGAAGCTTCGCGCTCCGGTCGGGATGACGGCGGTTGGTGTTCAGATCCCGCGTTCCTTGAATACGCCGCTCGCGATCTTGAAGGCGTCGAGGCTGGCCGGGATGCCGCAATAGATCGCGACCTGCAGGAAGATCTCCTTGATCTCCTCCTTGGTGAGGCCGTTGTTCAGCGCGCCGTTGACGTGGAGCTTGAGCTCGGGCCCGCGGTTCAGCGCCGCCAGCATGGCGAGGTTCAGCATCGAGCGCGTCTTCTTCGGCAGCCCCGGCCGCGTCCAGACGTAGCCCCAGGCATACTCGGTGGTGATATCCTGGAACGACATCATGAAGTCGTCCGTGGCGGCGTTCGCCATCGAGCTGTCGACGTAGCTCGCGCCCAGCACGGCTTTGCGCACCTTCATGCCGTCGTCGTACAGCTTCTTGTTGCGCGGATTGGGCTTGGCTTTCGCCTTGGCCTTGGCCATCGGTCTCTCCTCCGGTTCGATAAACCGGCGGAGACTATCAGAACCGTCTCAGACGGCGATATGTTCCGGCGGCGGCTGGCCGGAGGCCGGCTGATCGAGACCCTTGGCGCGCGCGCGCTGGCAGAGGTCGTCGATGGTGATGTTGTCGAGCTGGGCCATCATGTCGTCGCGCAGCTTCTCCCACATCGGCCACACCACCTCGTGGGCGAGCGGCGATCCGGTCGATGGATCGTTGGGCTCGGTCTCGGCCTCGAGCTTGCGCACCACACGCACGACCTCGCCCAGGGTGATCTTTCGTTGCTCTCGGCCCAGCCGATAGCCGCCACGCGGACCGCGCTTGCCGGCCAGGATGCCCGCGCGCACCAGGTGCTGCAGCACCTGCTCGAGATAGCGCTTGGGAATGCGCTGGCGTTCGGTGATGTCGCCGCTGCGCACCGGATGCTCGCCGACATGGCAGGCCACGTCGAGCACGGCCTCGATCGCGAACATGGTCTTCTTACTGAGCCGAGGCATCCCCAGTGCTCCCCCTCAGGCGCTTTTGGCCGGTCCCACCGTCACTCCCGTCGATCCGAACCCCCCGGCCCCACGCGCCGTCCGGTCGAGCTCGCTTACTTCACGCCACACGGCCCGGGCATGCCGGGCCACCACCAATTGTGCAATTCGCATGCCGCGACTGATGCGGAACGGCTCCTTGGACAGATTGACCAGGATGACGCCGATCTCCCCCCGGTAATCGGCATCGATGGTGCCCGGTGAATTGACCAGCGTCACCCCATTCTTCGCTGCCAGGCCCGAGCGGGGCCGGACCTGGGCTTCGAAACCCACCGGCAGGGCAATCGAGATGCCGGTTGGGACGATCTTGCGTTCCAGCGGCGCCAGCTCGATGTCCTGATCGATGGCGGCCAGGAGGTCGGCGCCGGCGGCGGCGGCCGTGGCGTAGTCCGGCAACGCCAGGTCGTGGCCGTGCGCCAGGCGCACCACCTCGATTTCCACCGTCTCCACGCCCTTCATTCCGCGGCCTCGGCTTTCGGCGGCAGACCGAAATGAAGGGCGATGCGGCCGGCCAGCCGCATGGCGACCTCGCCCTTGGCCAGGGTCGGCCAATCCTCGACGCCGGACGCGGTGATGAGGTGCACGGTGTTGCGCTCGCCGCCGAACGTGCCGACGGCCGGCGAGACGTCGTTGGCCACGATCCAGTCGCAGCCCTTGCGCTGGCGCTTGTCGAGGGCGTTGGCCACCAGGTTCTCGGTTTCGGCGGCGAAGCCCACCACCAGGTCAGGCCGCCGCGGGCCGGACTTCGACAGGGTGGCGAGGATGTCCGGATTGGGGGTGAGCTCGAGGCGGGGCGCCGCCGCCCCAGCCTGCTTCTTGATCTTGGAACCGGCCGGCCGGGCAGCTTTCCAGTCGGCGACGGCGGCGGCGCACACGGCGATATCGATCCGGCCCGCGGCGAGGCACGCCGCCAGCATCTGATCGGCCGAGTCGACATGGACCGTCGTCACGCCCGGGGGATCTGCGATGGCAACGGGCCCGCTGACCAAGGTGACGTCGGCGCCGAGGGCGGCCAGCGCCGACGCAATGGCATGGCCCTGCTTGCCGGACGAATGGTTGGAAATGTAGCGCACCGGATCGATCGCCTCGCGAGTCGGTCCGGACGTCACGACGGCGCGCTTGCGCGCCAGCGGACGCTCGGCCGGCGCCAGCAGGCCCTCGATGGCGACGACGATCTCCTCGGGCTCCGACATGCGGCCTGGCCCGAACTCGTTGCAGGCCATGGCGCCATCGTTGGGGCCGATGAAATGGATGCCGCGCTTCCTCAGCGTCTCGACATTGGCGACGGTGGCCGCATGGGTCCACATGCGCACGTTCATTGCCGGCGCCACCAACGCCGGCTTGTCTGTCGCGAGCAGCACGGTCGCGGCGAGATCGTCGGCCACGCCCGCTGCCATCCGCGCCAGGATATCGGCGGTCGCGGGTGCCACGACGAGCAGGTCGGCATCGCGCGACAGCTGGATGTGCCCCATCTCGCTTTCGTCGGTCAGCGAAAACATGTCGCTGTAGACGCGGTCCTCGGTCAGGGCCTGCAGCGACAGCGGCGTGACGAATCTGGCGCCGGCCTCGGTGAGCACGCAGCGCACCGACGCACCGCGCTCGCGCAGGCGGCGGATGAGCTCGAGCGATTTGAAGGCCGCGATGCCCCCCGCGACGATCAGCAGAATCCGCTTGCCCTTGAGCATGGCTCCCAGCCTATCACAACACCCGGCTGACGAAAGTATACAGCCCCGTAAGCAGCAAGGCCCAGAACACGGCCAGGCGGAACTGCTCGACCGACAGGCGTCGGCGAATGTGCTGGCCGACCCACATGCCGGCCAGCGCCGGCGCCACCGCGGCGCCGGAGACGATGGCGCGCGGGCCGTCCAAAAGGCCGAAACTCACCAGCGATAACGCGAGCGTGAACGAGGTGGCGCAGAGCACCACGCCGAGGGTCTGCACCAGCTCAGAAGGCTTGATGTCGAGGCCCTGCAGATAGGGCATGAGCGGGATGATCGGCACGCCGACGACGCCGGCGACGAAGCCCGAGACCGCGCCGATCACCGGCGCCAGCGGCTTCTCCAGGTCGGCGTGGATGTGCAGCCGGATGCGCAGCAGGCCGAGAGCGCTGTAGACGACCAGAACCGTCGCCAGGACGATGAAGGCCCAGTCCGGTCCCCTCTGCCCGACCAGCCACATGGTCAGATAGAGGCCGACCGCCAACGGCACGATCAGCGGCCATTGGCGGCGCAGGATGCGCCAGAAGCTGCCGCCCACGGCCGCCTGCCAGACGTTGGAGAAGATGGTGGGCAGCGCGATCATGGCGATCGCCTCGGTCAGCGGCAGCACGAGCGTCGTCAGCGCGATGACGATGGTCGGCAGGCCGAGCCCGACGAGCCCCTTGACCGCTCCCGCCAGCAGGAAGACGGCGAGGCCGAAGACGATCTGGTCGGCGGTCACTCCGTCATCCCGACCAGAGCGCGAAGCGCGGAGTGGGAGGACCTGCTCATAGCTTCATGAATCCCGTCGTCCCGACCGGAGCGAAGCGGAGTGGAGGGAGCGATCGCGTCGGGCTCCACGCTTCAATCACAACGGCTGTCCGCCTGCAAGGCAGACTACCTCAAGTCCCTCAACTCCGCGCTTCGCGCTCCGGTCGGGATGAAAGCTTAGTGCCACCATGCGACGATGGCGGCGACCAAGGCGAGCACGGCGATGATCTCGGCGAAGCCCGGGCGCCAGCCGCGGCCGACGACAGGCGGCGGCGTGGCCGCTTCGCGCTCGGCCTTGCGGCGCTCGTGCTCGGCCACGAGATGCAGGCTGTCGATCAGCCGCGGCAGGCGGCGCAGGCCCTCCATCACGTCTTCGGCGGCGCGGCCGATGGTGGCGCGCGGCCCGAAATGGGTCTGCATCCATTCCTCGATCAGTGGCTGCGCCAGCTCCCAGATGTTGACGTGGGGATTGAGCTTCGTGCCCATGCCCTCGGCCATCAGCATGGTCTTCTGCAGCAGCAGGAGCTGCGGCTGCACCGTCATCTCGAACTGCTCGGTGACGCGCAGGAGCTGCGCCAGCAGGCGGGCGATCGAGATCTGGTGGCTGGGCTTGCCGAAGATCGGCTCGCCGATCGAGCGGCAGGCCTGGGCGAACACCTCGCGCGACTGGTCGGGGGGCACGTAGCCTGCGCGGAACTGCACCTCGGCCACCGCGCGATAGTCGCGGCGCAGGAAGGCGACCAGGAGCTCGGCGAGATAGCCGCGCGTGTCCTCGTCGATGCGGCCCATGATGCCGAAGTCGACCGGCACGATGTGGCCCGAGCGGTCGACGAAGGCATTGCCGCCGTGCATGTCGGCGTGGAAGAAGCCGTCGCGGAAGACCTGGTAGAAGAAGGCCTCGGCGCACTTCTTCATGACCACGTCGGGATCGTGGCCGGCGGCGACGATGGCATCGCGATCGCCGATCGGGATGCCGTCGATGCGTTCGAGCGTCATCACCCGTTCGGCCGTGCGGTCCCAGTCGATGGTCGGCGCGCGGTAGCCCGGATCGTCGGCGAAGTTCTCACCCAGCTCCTCGGCCGCCGCCGCCTCCATGCGCAGATCCATCTCGACGCGCACGACATCGGCGAAGGCGCGCACCGAATCGACGGGCTTCAGGCGGCGGTAGCGCGGCTGGGTGCGCTCGACCAGCTCGGCCACCCAGTAGAAGAGATCGAGGTCGCGCTCGAAGGCGAGCTCGATGCCCGGCCGCAGGACCTTGACCGCGACCTCGCGGCCGTCGGTGGTGACGGCGAAATGCACCTGGGCGATCGAGGCGGCGGCGACCGGCTGGTCGTCGAAGGCGGCGAACAGCGCATCAATCGGCTGGCCGAGCTCGGCCTCGACGATGCGCCTCGCCTCGGCCCCGGAGAAAGGCGGCAGGTGATCCTGCAGCTGCGCCAGATCGGCCGCGACCTGCTCGCTCAGGAGATCGGCGCGGGTCGAGAGCGCCTGGCCGAGCTTGATGAAGGACGGGCCCATCTCCTGCAGCGCCGCCGTCAGCCGCTCGCCCGGCCGGCGGGCATCGCGGCGCCGCGCGAACAGCCGCGCCCAGGCGACCAGCGCCGGCGTGATGCCCAGGATCTCCAGCGGGAACAGCGCATCGTGCCGCGCCAGGCTCAGCGCCATGCCGAGCAGGCGCCAGGAATTGCGGATGGCGCGCAGCATTTTACTGGACCGCGGGCCTCCAGGCCCGCTCATATCTGTCGTCCTGAGCGCGGACCTCATCGCCGCATGCAACGGGCTTGAGATCCTTCGCTGCGCTCAGGATGCCGAGGGGCGGAGGCCCGCGGTACGGCAAGACGATCATACCCGCCAGCCTGCGTGCAGGGCCACGACGCCGAGCGTCATGTCGCGCCAGGCGACGTTGGCGAAGCCCTGCTCGCGCATGCGACGGGCGAGCTCGCGCTGCGGCGGAAAGCGGCGGATGCTCTCGTGCAGATAGCGATACGAATCGGCGTCCCTGGCGACGATGCGACCGAAGAACGGCAGCGCGCGACTGGAATAGGCGTCGTAGACGCGACCGAGCGGCGCCGACGTCACCTTGCTGAACTCCAGGCAGTAGAAGCGGCCGCCCGGCTTCAGCACGCGGTGCGCCTCGCGCAAGGCCTTGTCGATATCGGTGACATTGCGCAGGCCGAAGGCGATCGTGTAGCCGTCGAACGACCGATCGGCGAACGGCAGGTTCTCGGCGTCGCCGGTCGTCCAAGTCAGGCCCTTCAACAGGCCGCGATCGGCGGCGCGGTCCCGGCCGACCGCCAGCATGGCGGCATTGACGTCGCATACCGTGATATCGGGACGTTCGCCCTGCCGCCGATGGATGCGGAAGGCGATATCGCCCGTTCCACCGGCGACATCGATGAACCGCTCGCCGGGCCGCGGGTGCAGCACGTCGACCAGCGTGTTCTTCCACAGCCGGTGCACGCCGCCCGACATCAGGTCGTTCATCAGGTCGTAGCGTGGCGCCACGCTTTCGAAGACCTGGCGGACCAAGCCCGCCTTTTCGGCCGCCGGCACGTCGCGATAGCCGAAGGACGCCTGTTCCGGGCCAGCCGGGACGCTAGGATCGGTCGGGTCCACCATGGCCTGCAACCTAGAGGAATCGCCATGATGCTGAAAGAGCGGGTGCTGCTGATCACCAACGTCGAGAAATTCGCAGGCCATGGCACGACACGGGTGGCGCTGGCCGAAGGCGCCACGGTGCTGGCGCACGATCCGTCGTTCGAAGCGCCGAGCGCCCGGCGCAAATACGAAGCGCAGTTCCCGGGCGCGCACGCCCTGTCGGCGGTCGAGCCGGCGACCCTGGTCGAGCTCGCTCTCAAGCGTCATGGACATATCGACGCGCTGATCAACAACGACGCCTATCCGGCGCTGCGCGCGCCGCTCGGCGAGGCGCGGCTGGAGGACTATCGCGCCGCGCTCGAGGCGATGGCGGTGACGCCCTTTCGGCTGACCCAGCTCGTGGCGCCGTCGATGCGCAAGCGCAAGTCGGGACGCATCGTGTTCGTGTCGTCGGCGGCGCCGCTGCGCGGCATCGCCAACTACGCGCCTTATGTGTCGGCGCGCGCGGCGGCCAACGGGCTCGTCTCGTCGCTCGCCAAGGAACTCGGCCGCGACGGCATCACCGTGAACGCCGTCGGTTCGAACTACGTCGAGAACCCCGACTACTTCCCGGCAGCGCTGCTCGCCGACCGCGAGGCGATGGCCAAGATGACGGCGCAAATTCCGCTGGGCAGGCTCGGCAAGTCGGACGAGCTCGGCGCGACGGTGTGCTTTCTCTGCTCCGACGCCGCAGGCTTCATCACCGGACACGTTCTGCCTCACGCCGGCGGTTGGGCGTGACGGCAGACCGACTGCATGCCACTATGACCTCTGAATAAACGTTCGTGCACGGATGACCCTTCGGGTCGCCGAAGCGCGGCGGCAAAGGGAGGTACGACCAGGGCTCGCCGGCTGAGCGGCCGGCGTGTGTCTCGTTGGCCTGAATTCGGTCCGAGGACGGCGCATGGGAAGACAGATCGTCCACCGCCTGCTGGTCTCGTTCCCCGCCTTGCTCGGGGTGCTCTTCCTTTGCTTCTGCCTGCTGCAGGTCGTCCCAGCCGATCCGGCGATGATCATCGCCGGCCCGGAAGCCAAGGCGGACACCATCGCCGCCATCCGCAACGAGCTCGGGCTCGACCGGCCGATCCCCGTCCAGTTCGCCGAATATATCGGCCGCGTGCTGCGCGGCGATCTCGGTCGCTCGATCATCTCCAACAAGATGGTGAGCGAGGAGCTGGCGCTGACCATCGGCCCGACCGTCGAGTTGATGCTGGGCGCCATGCTGATCGCCATCCCCTTCGGCTTGACGCTGGGGACGCTGGCGGCGGTGAAGCGCGGCAGCCTCGGCGACCGCCTCATCATGGCGTTCTCGGTCGCCGGCGTCTCGATGCCGGTATTCTTCATCGGCCTGATCCTGATCCAGTATGTCGGCTTCAAATGGGGCCTGCTGCCCTTCACCGGCCGCACCGGACCGATCTGGGACGGCGGCCTGCCCAGCCTGGTTCTGCCGGCGCTGACCCTGGGCTCGGTGCTGATCGGACCGATCGCCCGCCTGACGCGCACCGCGGTGCTGGAAGTGCTGGGAGCGGACTTCGTGCGCACCGCCCGCGCCAAGGGCCTGCGCGAAACGGTCGTGATCGTACACCATGCGTTGCGTAACGCCCTGATCCCGGTGGTGACGTTGATCGGCCTGCAGGCCGCGTTCCTGCTGGGTGGTGCGGTGGTGACCGAGACCATGTTCTCGTGGCCGGGCGTGGGGCGCCTCGCGGTCGGCGCCATCGTGTCGAGCGATTTCCCGACGGCGCAGGGCGCCATCATGATCCTCGCCATCGCCTTCCTGGCCATCAACCTCCTGGTCGACGTGCTCTACGTCTACCTCGATCCCAGGGTCCAACGGTCGTAGGGGCGGAGGTCATGAGCGTCGAAGCCCTCACCCCGCCTGCCACCGCCGAGGAGTCGACCGGCGCCCTCTCGCGCTCGGGCGTGCTGCGCCGCCTGATGCGCGACAAGGTGGCCCTGCTCGCCGCGATCGTGTTGAGCGTGATCGCCCTGGCCGCGATCTTCGCGCCGGTGGTGTCGCCTTACGATCCCTACCACACCGACCTCACCAAGGTGATGCAGCCGCCCAGCGAACAGCACTGGTTCGGCACCGACAATACCGGCCGCGACATCCTGAGCCGCGTCATCTACGGCACGCGCAACACCCTGATGCTGGGCCTGATCGGCGTCGTCATCGGCGGCCTGCTGGGTGGCCTGCTCGGCATCCTCGCCGCCTACTACCCCAGGGCCGACGGCTGGATCATGCGTCTGGTCGACGTCATGCTGGCCTTTCCGGCGATCCTGATCGGCCTCGCCGTCGCCGCCGTCGCCGGCGCCGGCCTCGGTGCGGTGGTGATCGCGCTGGTGGTGGCGACCGTGCCCGACGTCGCCCGCGTGGCGCGCGGCGCCGCGGTCGGCGTCATGGGCCAGGAGTTCATGGAAGCGGGCCGCGCTGTCGGCGTCTCGGACCGCACCTTGATCTGGCGTTACCTCACGCTGAACTGCATCTCCACCATCTTCGTGTTCCTGACGCTGCGCTTCGGCCAGATCATCCTGATCGGCTCGGCGCTGGGCTTCCTCGGCATGGGCGCGCAACCGCCGACGGCCGAGCTCGGCATGATGGCCGCGCAAGGCCGCGACTTCCTGTTCATGGCGCCGCACATTGCGACGATCCCGAGCTTCGCCATCTTCGTCATCGTGCTGGCCGCCAACCTTCTGGGCGACGCGTTGCGCGACGTCCTCGATCCGAGGCTGCAACAATGATCAGAGTTCGGCATCTTCTGCCAGGACTGCTTGCTGCCGGATGCATCTGGACATCCGCCTCGGCACAGACCCTGAACATGATGAAGTCGATCGACGCGCCGCACTACGATGCCCAGCGCACGACCTGGGGGCCGACCTCCGACATCGTCAACATGTTCCAGGACACGCTGGTCGCGCTCGACTGGGACGGCAAGACGCCCATCCCCTACCTCGCCAAGTCGTGGACCGTCAGCCCGGACGGCAAGCTCTACACCTTCAAGCTGCGCGACGACGTGAGCTTCTGCAGCGGCAAGAAATTCACCGCCGACGATGTGATCTTCTCCTTCAAGCGACTGACCAGCCCCGAGATCAAGGGACCCTTCGCCTGGCGCGCCGGCACCATCAAGGAGCTGCGTGCGCCCGATCCCTACACGGTCGAGTACGAGCTCGCCGAGCCCTTCTCCGACCTGCTGCTGCAGCTCACCATGTTCACCAACGTCATCCACAACAAGGACAGCGTCGAGGCGCTGGGCAAGGACTATGGCGTGAAGGGCGCCGATGGAACCGGCCCGTGGTGCCTCGACTCGTGGCAGCCGCGCACCCAGATCGTGCTCAGGCGCCACGACGCCTACAAGTGGGGCCCCTCGATGTACAAGAACAAGGGGCCGGTGAAGTTCGAGCGCCTGGTCATCAAGATCGTGCCGGAGGATTCGAGCCGCGTCGCCGCCATGATGGCCGGCCAGTTCGACACCACGCACCAGTTCCCGCAGCAATTCATCGCCCAGGCCCGGACGGCGCCGATGCTGACGGTCAGCCAGGCCAACCCCAACTTCCAGCTTCTCTACTTCGGCTTCAAGACGACGCGACCGATGGTGGCCGACAAGCGCGTGCGCGAGGCCATGAGCATCGCCATCGACCGCGCCGCCATCGCCAAGGGCATCCTGCTGGGCAACGCCGATCCCGCCTTCACCTTCGTCGATCCGGCGGCGCTCGACTTCGCCTCGTCGACCAAGGACATGGTCAAGGAGGACGTCCAGCGCGCCAAGGCGCTGCTCGACGCGGCCGGCGGGAAGATGGGCAGCGACGGCGTGCGCGAGAAGGACGGCATCAAGCTGCAGCCCAAGGTCTACTACACCCAGGCCGGCAACACGCCGCGCGTCGCCGAGGCGATCCAGGGCTACCTGCGGCGCATCGGCGTGCAATGGCAACTCCAGCCGTGGGATTCGACCATCGCCGCGGCCAAGATGGCCGAGCAGGACTACGAGATCTGGTCGGTCACCGTGCCCTACCTCTCGGCCGGCGACCTCATGAACATCTACTTCGATTCGCGCAACGTCCCGACACCCAACCGCATGAACTGGAAGGACGCCGAGACCGACGAATGGCTTCGGCAGGGCCGCATGGCGCTGACCGAGGCGGACCGCTTCAAGTACTACGAGATGGTGCAGAGGAAGGTGACGGCCGAGGCGCTGTGGATGCCGGTGCTCAACATCAACATGTACGAAGTTTCCAACAAGAAGCTGAAGGGCATGCGCCCGCACATGATCTACCAGAACACCTTCTACAAGGGATTGGACGCGAGCTTCTGAGAATGACAGGGGTCGCGCCCCTCCCCGCCAGGGGAAGAGGAGCTTGAGGAGATAGGCTGAAAATCGGACGGGGAATAAACAGCGAGGAAACGACCATGCGTAACTTGAGTACAGGCGTAGCAGTGTTTCTGGGACTCGTGGCCGCCGGTTCGACCGCCGGAGCGCAAACGCTGCGCATGATGAAGTCGCTCGATGCGCCGCACTATGACGGCGCCCGCACCACCTGGTCGCCGTCGTCCGACATCGTCAACATGTTCCAGGACACGCTGGTCGCCATGGACTGGGACGGCAAGACGCCGATCCCCTACCTCGCCAAGTCGTGGACGGTCAGTCCCGATGGCAAGCTCTACACCTTCAAGCTGCGCGACGACGTGAGCTTCTGCAGCGGCAAGAAATTCACCGCCGACGACGTGGTCTACTCGATCAAGCGGCTGGTCAGCCCCGAGCTCAAGGCGCCGCTCGCCTGGCGCGGCGGCAACCTGAAGGACGTCCGCGCCACCGATCCCTACACGGTCGAGTACGAGCTGAACGAACCCTACGCCGACCTGCTGCTCAACATGACCATGTTCACCATGGCGATCCACAACAAGGAGAGCGTCGAGCAGCTGGGCAAGGACTACGGGGTCAAGGCGGCGGACGGCACCGGCCCGTGGTGCTTCGACTCCTGGCAGCCACGCACGGAGATCGTGCTGAAGCGCCACGACGCCTACAAGTGGGGGCCCTCGATGTACCAGAACAAGGGGCCGGTGAAGTTCGAGAAGCTTTCGATCAAGATCGTGCCTGAGGATTCGGCGCGCGTCGCCGCCATGATGGGCGGCCAGTTCGACGTCACCCACCAGATCCCGCTGCAGTTCATCTCGCAGGTCAAGGCGTCGCCCAACCTCAACGTCCAGGAGGCCAAGCCCAACTTCCAGCTGATGTACTACGGCTACAAGACGACGCGGCCGATGGTGGCCGACAAGCGGGTGCGCGAGGCGATGAACATCGCCATCAACCGCGCCGAGATCGTCAAGGGAATCATGCTGGGCCAGGCCGATCCGGCCTACACCTTCATCGATCCCAAGGCGCTCGACTTCGCGGAGTCGACCAAGAACCTCATCAAGGAAGACGTCGAGAAGGCCAAGAAGCTGCTCGACGAGGCGGGCTGGAAGGTCGGTGCCGACGGCATCCGCGAGAAGGACGGGGTGAAGCTGGCGCCGCGCGTGCTGTTCACCCAGGTCTCCTACTTCCCGCGCGTGTCGGAGGCGATCCAGGGCTACATGCGCAAGATCGGCGTCGATTGGAAGATCGTCGGCTTCGACTCGACGATCGCGCCGGCCGAGATGGCCAAGCAGGACTACGACCTGTGGACGGTGACCTTCCCCTACATGTCGGCCGGCGACCTGCTGAACTTCTACTTCGATTCCAAGAACATGCCGGCGCCCAACCGCATGAACTGGAACGATCCGCAGACCGACGAACTGCTGAAGAAGGGCAAGGCGGCCCTGAGCGATGCCGACCGCGCCAAGTATTACGGGCTCGCCCAGCAGCGTGTCACCGAGGAGCATCTCTGGATGCCGGTGATGAACGTGGCCATGTACACCACCAGCCTAAAGAAGCTGAAAGGCGTGCGGCCGCACATGCTCTATCAGAACACCTTCTACAAGGGCCTGGACTACTCGTTCTGATGGACAAGCTTCTCGAGGTCCGCGGCCTTCGGACGTACTTCCACACCGACCGCGGGCTGTTCCGCGCAGTCGACGGCATCGACTTCTCGGTCGGTCGCGGCAAGACCGTGGGCCTGGTGGGCGAGTCGGGCTGCGGCAAGAGCGTGACCTCGCTCTCGGTCATGGGCCTGGTCGCCAGCCCGCCCGGCACGGTCGCGGCCGAGTCGATCAGGTTCGACGGCCGCGACGTGCTGGGGCTGTCGGCCGACGAGCGCCGCAAGCTGCGCGGCGGCAAGATGTCGATGATCTTCCAGGAGCCGATGACCTCGCTGAACCCGGTCCACACGATCGGCCAGCAGATCGTCGAGGCGATCCTGGCGCATACCCAGCTGTCGCCGCAGCAGGCCCGGAACCGCGCCATCGAGATGCTGGAACTGGTGCGCATCCCCTCGGCGGCCGAGCGCTTCGACGACTATCCGCACCGCCTGTCGGGCGGCATGCGGCAGCGTGTCATGATCGCCATGGCGCTGTCGTGCGAACCGTCCCTGCTGATCGCCGACGAGCCGACGACGGCGCTCGACGTCACCATCCAGGCCCAGATCCTCGATCTGCTGGCCGACCTGCAGAAGCGGCTCGGCATGGCGATCCTGATCATCACCCACGACCTCGGCGTCATCGCCGAGGTGGCCGACGAGGTGATCGTGATGTATGCCGGCAAGATCGTCGAAAGCGCGCCGGTGACGGCACTGTTCGCCGATCCGCAGCACCCTTACACGATCGGCCTTCTGGGCTCGATCCCGCGGCTCGACGTCGATCGCGAGCGGCTGTCGACCATCGAGGGCACGGTGCCCAGCCCCAACAACCAGCCCAAGGGTTGCCGCTTCTCGCCGCGCTGCCCCTTTGCCGACAGGCAATGCCGCGAGGAGCCGCCGCCGCTCCGGGAGATCGGTGCCCGGCACCAAGTCGCCTGCTGGAAAGCGCCCGTCGAACTCGCGAGGAACGCAGCATGAGTGTCCAGGCGCCGGTGCTGCAGGTCGACGGGCTGGTGAAGCACTTTCCCGTCGCGCGCGGCCTGATCCGCCGCAAGGTGATCGGCATGGTGCGGGCCGTCGAAGGCGTCTCCTTCGACATCGCGCGCGGCGAGACCTTGGCGCTGGTGGGCGAATCCGGCTGCGGCAAGTCGACGACCGGCCGGCTGGTGCTGCGCCTGATGGACCCGACGGCGGGTTCGGTGCGCTTCAAGGGCAGCGAGATCGCGGACCTCGGCAAGCAGTCGCTGCGCCAGCTGCGCCGCCACATGCAGATCATCTTCCAGGACCCCTACGCCTCGCTCAATCCGCGCATGACCGTGGGCGAGATCCTGGTCGAGCCGATGGCGGTGCACGGCCTGCACACCGAGGCCGAGCGCGAGAGCCGCGCCCGCGAGCTCCTGGCCGTCGTCGGCCTGCTGCCCGAGCATGCGCGGCGCTACCCCCACCAGTTCTCGGGCGGCCAGCGCCAGAGGATCGGCATCGCCCGCGCGCTCGCGGTCAATCCCGACCTGATCGTGTGCGACGAGCCGGTGTCGGCCCTCGACGTGTCGATCCAGGCGCAGATCGTCAACCTGCTGCAGAACCTGCAGAAGCGCTTCGGCCTTTCCTATCTCTTCATCGCCCACGACCTCGCCGTGGTGAAGCACATCAGCGACCGCGTGGCGGTGATGTATCTCGGCAAGCTGGTCGAGATCGCCAGCAAGCGCGACCTCTACAGCCGGCCGCTGCATCCCTACACCCAGGCGCTGCTGTCGGCGATCCCCCGCCCCGACCCCACGGTCGCCAGGAAGCGCATGCTGCTGGCCGGCGACGTGCCAAGCCCCTTCGCCCCGCCGCCGGGCTGCCGCTTCAACACCCGCTGCCCCTTTGCGCAGGACCGCTGCCGCAAGGAGGAGCCGCCGCTGCGCGAGGCGGGCGCTGGGCATCGTGTAGCCTGCCATTTCTACGAGACGATCCCGGCGCCGACGATCGCAGCGGCCGCCGGCCCGGCCGGCGGCCAGTTCGGCGCGAGGGGTGCGG
>JAEWIV010000043.1 GCA_023386865.1 Pseudomonadota bacterium | reverse complement strand
GGGGGGGGGAGGGGTCGCCGTCATCCGGCGACGGAGGGGGCATGGGCAACGCGAGGCGATTCACGACCCCTCTGTCCGCTGCGCGGACATCTCCCCAGCGCCGCTGAGGAGGAAGGCTATCTCTCATTCAACCCCTTGCCCGCATACGGGTGCGTCCTGATCCAGTGCCGGGCGATGTCGACCCGCTTGGTGATCCAGACGCCGTCGTGCTTCTGCATGTAGTCGAGCAGCCGCTCGAGCCCGACGGCGCGGCCGGGATGGCCGATCACGCGCATGTGCATGCCGACCGACATCATGCGCGGCTGGGTCCTGCCTTCGCGGTAGAGCATGTCGAAGGAGTCCTTCAGCAGCGTGAACCACTGTTCGGCGTTGCCGATGCCCGCCATGTACTTGCCGTCGTTGGTGGTGAGGGAATAGGGCACGACCAGATGGCCCTTGCCGTCGACGTTGAGCCAGAACGGCAGCTCGTCGCCGTAGTAGTCGCTGTCGTACTCGAAGCCGCCTTCCTCGACCACCAGTCGGCGCGTGTTCTCGCCGGGCCCATAGCGGCAATACCAGCCCTCGGGGCGGCGGCCGATCATCTTCCGGGTCGAGGCGATCGCCTTGCGGATGTGGTCGCGCTCCTCGGCTTCGCTAAGCTCGTAGTGCTTGATCCAACGCCAGCCATGCGAGCAGATGTCGTGGCCCGCCTTGGCGATCGCTGCCGACGCCTCGGGATTGCGCTCGAAGGCCAGCCCGCAGCCGTAGACCGTCATCGGCAGCTTGCGCTCGTCGAAGATGCGCATCAGGCGCCAGAAGCCGATGCGGCTGCCGTACTCGAACAGGCTCTCGGCGGCGAGGTCGCGGCCCTTCACGGTCTGTCCCATGCCGTGGGCCTCGCTGAGGCCCGTGTCGCTGTGATCCTCGCCGTCCTCGATCGAAGGCTCGGACCCTTCCTCGTAGTTCATGACGAAGTTGACGGCGAGGCGGGCGCCGTTCGGCCACTTGGGATCGGGCATGTTGGCGCCGTAGCCAACGAAGTCACGGTGCGGCTTGTACGGCATCGCTGCCTCCGGGATCAGGGAATACGGATGGTGAACGGGGCTACCGGCACGAATTCCTCGTCGCTCTTGCCGCCGTCGCGCCACATGAAGACGGCGAATCGGCCGGGCTTGTCGAGCACGGTGAGGCCGTGATGCCAGGTGTTGGGCTTGTAGGTCACGCCCTGCTTGCCGGTGGCGACGAACGCCTTCAGTCCGGAAAGGTCGGGCCCGTCCTCGCGGGCGTGCGGCGCCACCACGATCAGCCAGCGCGCGACGTCGATGGGCACGAAGGTCTGGGAGGAGAACTCGTGGCGCTCCAGCATTTCGGCCCGAAGCGGCCGCTCGGGCGTCTCGGCCTTCAGGCTGAGCGACAGGCTGGGATGGGCGCTGGGGCGCAGGTTACCCAGCGCGTCGTCGTAGTATTGGCGGCCCGGCTCGCTGGGCACGTCGATCACGTCGCCGAACGGCGCAAAAGCCTCCCGCGTCAGCGGCTGCGGCTGGATTTCCATTCCGTCGCTCCCTAGTCGCGCATGCGGCGGGTCAGGCCCACCGTCCATTCCATGATCAGCATCAGTACGAAAGCGGCGGCGATCAAGACGCCCGATACGGCGGCGACCCGCACGTCGAGCGTGGATTCCATCATGCCCCACATGCGGATGGGCAGCGTGTCGGTGCGGGCGTTGGACAGGAACAGCGACACCGGCACGTTGTCGATCGAGGCCATGAAGGCGAGGAAGGCGCCGGCGGCGATGCCGGGGAAGATCAGGGGCAGCGTGACGCGGCGCAGCGTGTAGAACCACGAGGCGCCGAGGCTCTGCGAGGAGTCGAGCAGCGCGGGGTCGAGCTGCGACAGGCTCGCCGTCGTGGTGCGCAGGATGAAGGGCATGGTGACGACGAGATGGCCCGCGATCATGAGGTTGAGCGAGGGCCGGAAGCCCAGGGTCGAGAAGTAGACCAGCGCGGCGAGGCCGAAGGCGATGCCGGGCAGCACCAGCGGCGACATGAAGAGATTGTCGGCGACCCGCGCGGTGCGGTGGCGATTGCGCGTGAGGCCGAGCGCCGCCAGCGTCGCCAGCACGACGCCGATCAGGGTCGACATCGCCGCCACATGCAGGGAGTTCTCGGCGGCGCGATGGATCGGACGGGACTTCGTGGCGTCGAACAGCTGCTCGTACCAGCCGAAGGAGAAGCCGGTCGGCGGGAACTTCAGCGACCGCCCCTCGGTGAACGAGGTCATCAGCGCGATCACCACCGGTGACACGATGACCAGCAGGGCCAGGATGGCGATGCCGCCGATCACGACGGCGTAGGAGATGTCGAGGAAGCTCTTGCGCCGGGCCATCATGCGTCACCCATGGGCGTCACCCGTAGACGTGCCGGCTCGACCGGCGGCCGAGGTACGAGAGGGCCGCGATCACCGTCAGCACCGATACCACCAGCGACAGCGAGGCGACGGCGGCGAGCGGCCAGTTGTAGACCACCAGCGACTGTTGCCAGATGACGAGCGGCAGATAGATCAGTCGCACGCCGCCGATCACGGTCTGCGAGATGAAGGCGGTGGTCGAGCTCGCGAACACCAGCAGGCAGCCCGCCACCAGGCCGGGCATGCTGAGCGGAACGATCACGGTGAACAAGGTTCTCCAGCGCGAGGCGCCGAGCGCGGCCGAGGCGTCGCGCAGGTTGGGATCGAGGCGCGACATCACGCTGATCAGGGGCAGCAGCATCAGCGGCATCTCGATCTGGGTGAGCGAGATCACCAGCCCCAGCTCGGTCTGCAGCAGGCGCAGCGGCTCGGCGATCACGCCCAGCCACATCAGCCCCTGGTTGACCACGCCCTCGCGGCCCAGCACGACGATCCAGGCGAAGGTCCGGACCACGACCGAGAGCAGCATCGGCATGATGATGACGAACAGCAGCACCTTCTGCAGGCGCGGCGACAGGTCCATGTAGACCAAGGCCAGTGGATAGCCGACCACCACCGTGGCGCACACGGTCTTCAGCCCCAGCAGCAGCGTGTCGGCGATGACCTTGTAGTTGAACGGGTCGCCGAAGAACTTGGCCCAGCTCGCGAAGCCCGGTTCGGTGATCTTGTCGTCGTTGAAGAAGCTGGTGGCGACCAGCAGCAGCAGCGGCGCCAGGAACAGCGCGGCGAAGGCCAGCGCCAGCGGCAGCGCGAGCTGCCACTCGGCGAGCTTCAGGCGGCGTGTCTCCCCAGCGAAGCTGTGGCCCGAAGGGCCGGAGGGGGCATGGGCGGCACTACTGGCGCTCATGCCCCCTCCGTCCGTTTCGCGGACACCTCCCCGCCCGGAGCGCAGGGAGGAAGGCGGATCACTTCGCCATTTCCTTGTTGAACTTCTCGATCCAGGCGGCGCGCAGCGGATTGATCTTGGCCCAATCGTGCTGCACGTAGCCTGCCATCTCGTCGAGGTTCTTCATCGGCATGTCGGCGGCCAGCGGCACGTCCTTGTTGACCGGCAGGAAGTTGTAGGGCGGCTTGGTCAGCGCCTCCTGGGCCTCCTTGCCGATGACGAGGTCGAGGTACTTGTACGCGTTCCCTATGTCGCCGGCGCCCTTGGCGATGTGCATGGTGGTGAAGAAGGTGATCGCGCCCGTCTCGGGCTTCACGAACTCGACGTCGACGCCCTTGCTCTTCAGCGTCGCGACCGTCTGGGTGTTGGTATACATCACGTCGCATTGGCCCTGCTGGAACAGGCCGGGCATCGCCGCCGGCAGGCCGACCGCGGCGATCTTGGGCAGCACCTTCTTGAGCTCGACCAGCGCCGGCTCGGGGTTGGTGAGCGAGCCGCCGAACAGCTTGGACATCTCGATGATCGACGAGGTGCCGAACGTCGTCTGGAAGCCGGTGATGCCGAGCCGCGACACCCACGGATCCTTGAGCAGGTCTCCCCAGCCCTTGGGCGCCGGCAGCTTCTTGGGATTGTAGGCGATGCCCACGACCTGGGCGCTGACATGCACGCCGACGTCGTCGGCGAAACCCGCCGGCAACTTGGAGAGGTTGCTGAGCTTCTTGGCGTCGAATTTCTCGAACAGCCCACCCTCGAGGCCGACAATGCGCGGGCCGGGGTCGAGCACGAAGACGTCGAACGGCGGCGCGCCGCGCGCGGCCTTGGCCTTGCCGATCTGGTCCATGGCGAAGAGCGGCGCCAGTTCGAGGTCGATGTCGTCCTTCTTCTTGAGCATCGGCGCCACGACCGTGCGGTAGGCATCCTCCCAGGTGCCGGGATAGGTCGTGGCGACCACCTGGCCCTTGGCATGGACCATCGAAGGCAGGAACGACGCGCCGCCGAGCGCGGTCACGCCGGCGAGCAGGCTGCGACGATTGAAGGTCATGGGTTGGCTCCGTTGCTGGAAGACGTTGAACGCGGAAACAGGGAAGGCCGGGCGTCGGCGGCCAGCGCGCAGAAGCGGCGCTGCGCGTCCGACGGCGTGCGGCGGCGCGGCTCGACGATCTTGAGCGCCGTGCCGCAGGCGGCCCGGGCCTCGAGCACGAGCTGCGAGCCGAGGGGCAGGCTGAGGCCGGGCTCGATCGGCCAGCTCTCCGCCGTCGCCACGGGAGACAGCACGAGCTGTTCGGGCCGCACCGAAAGGATCACGGGCGCGCCGGCCGCGAGGGCCGGTGGCGCAGGCAGGCGCAGCGTCGCGCCAGCGTCGAGCGCCACGGTCGCGGTGTCGCCGACGATGCCGGTGATCTTGCCGGGCAGCAGGTTGGTCGTACCGATGAAGCCGTTGACGAAAAGCGTCTGCGGACGGTCGTAGATCGTCACCGGCGTGTCGAACTGCTCGACCTTGCCTTTGTTCATGACGGCGATGCGGTCGGCGACGCTCATCGCCTCGTCCTGGTCGTGCGTCACCAGGATCGTGGTGAGGCCTAGCCGGCGCTGCAGTCGCTTGACCTCGATCTGCATGTCGAGCCTGAGGTTGCGGTCGAGCGCGGCGAATGGCTCGTCGAGCAGCAGGATCTGCGGCTCGACGGCGAGCGCGCGGGCCAGTGCCACGCGCTGCTGCTGGCCGCCCGAGAGTTGGCGCGGCAGGCGCGAACGGAAGGCGCCGAGCTGCACCATGTCGAGCATGCGATCGACGCGCTGTCCGACCTCCGGCCCGCGCTGGCCACGGGCACGCAGCCCGTAGGCAACATTCTCCGCCACGGTCATGTGCGGGAATAGGGCGTAGTTCTGGAAGACGATGCCGACATTGCGCTGGTTGGCCGGCAGATGGTCGATGGCCGCGCCGTCGACCAGCACGCGGCCGCCGGCTTGGCGGACGAAGCCCGCGATGACGCGCAGCAAGGTGGTCTTGCCGCAGCCGGACGGACCCAGCAGGGCCACGACCTCGCCCGGCTCGATGCCGAGCGACACGCCGTCGACCGCAACAGCCGGGCCGTAGCGGACGCTGAGATTGTCGACGTCGAGCGTGCGCCCCGCCGGCGCGACCTGTTGTGGAGTTGGCGCTAACGCTGGCACACCTGCTTCCTTTCCCGCGGTACGCAACGCAAGCTGCATGCCAAGGCCCGACTGGCATGGAACAGCTTGGCCGACGGCAGGTTTGCTTGGATGGGCACACCTGTCTAGAGAATGTGCACATTATTTTGTCAGGGCGGGGGTGACGGGCCGGATGGCACAGCGGCGGGCGGCGAGGGCGGCGGGGCGGCGCGGCCCCAAGGGCAACGTGGCGATCGACGATGCCGTCTATGGCGCGATCCGGCAGGCGATGCTGAGCGGCCGCCTGCGCCCCGGCACCAAGCTGCAGGAGCCCGTCCTCGCCCGCCTGCTTGAAGTCAGCCGTGAGCGGGTGCGCAAGGCTCTGCACCGCCTGGTGCACGAGCGCTGGCTGGAGGCCGTGCCCAACCGCGGTACGTTCGTGCCGGCGCCGTCGGTCGTGGAATTGCGCGAACTCTACGAAGTGCGCGCCATCCTCGAGGACGCCGTCGTCGCGAAGCTGGCGCGCGGCTGCGCCAATGGTTCCGCCCGCAGGCTGAGAGCGCACGTCGCCCACGAGCGTTCGGCGGTGAGGGCCGGCGATCGCAGCCGGCTCTTCGAGCTGTCGACCGAGTTCCATGCGCTGCTGGGAGAGCTCAGCGGCAACGAGCAGCTGTCGCGCACGCTGAAGACCCTGTTGCCGCGCTCGTCGCTGCACTTCTCGCTGTTCGCGCCGCCGGCGCTGCACAATTGCGCCGGCCCGCACGATCACGGCGACATCGTCAAGGCGGTGCTGGCGGGCGAGGCCGACAAGGCACGCGCCCTGATGCGCGGGCATCTGTCGGGTCTCGTCGAGGTCTTGTCGGCGCGCGACGAGCCGCCGGAGCATATGACGCTGGAGCAAGTCTTCTCGTCGGACCGCGGACCTCCAGGTCCGCTCACCGTTCATGACGCGGACCTGGAGGTCTGCGCTCCGGCAAGAAAAAAGCGCGCCACCAAGGGGCGCGCTTTTGTGAAGCGAACAGGGAGCCGGGCCTAGCCCAGCTTGCCCATCGCGACGGCCGTGTCGGCCATGCGGTTGGAGAAGCCCCACTCGTTGTCGTACCAGCTCATCACGCGCACCAGCGTGCCGTCCATGACCTTCGTCTGGTCCATATGGAAGGTCGACGAGTGGCTGTCGTGGTTGAAGTCGATCGACACGTTGGGCTGGTCGGTCCAGCCCAGGATGCCCTTGAGCTGGTTGGCGGCGGCGAGCTTCACCGCCTTGTTGATCTCGTCCTTGTCGGTCTTGCGCTTGGCGACGAACTTGAAGTCGACGACCGAGACGTTGGGCGTCGGCACGCGGATGGCGACGCCGTCGAGCTTGCCGTTGAGCTCCGGCAGCACCAGGCCGACCGCCTTGGCCGCACCCGTCGAGGTCGGGATCATCGACAGCGCGGCGGCGCGGCCGCGGTAGAGGTCCTTGTGCATGGTGTCGAGGGTCGGCTGGTCGCCGGTGTAGGCGTGGATCGTGGTCATGAAACCATGGTCGATGCCGACCGCGTCGTTCAGCACCTTGGCGACCGGCGCCAGGCAGTTGGTGGTGCACGAGGCGTTGGAGACCACGACGTGCTCCTTCTTGAGCTTGTCGTGGTTGACGCCGTAGACGACCGTGAGGTCGGCGTTGTCGGCCGGAGCCGAGACCAGGACGCGCTTGGCGCCGGCGGTGACGTGCGCGGCGGCCTTGTCCTTGGAGGTGAAGATGCCGGTGCACTCCAGCGCGATGTCGATGCCCATCGCCTTGTGCGGCAGCTTCGAGGGGTCGCGCTCGGCGGTCACCTTCATCTTGCCGCGGCCGACATCGATCGTGTCGCCGTCGACCTTGACCTCGCCGTTGAAGCGGCCGTGCACCGAGTCGAAGCGGAAGAGGTGGGCGTTGGTCTCGACCGGGCCGAGATCGTTGATGGCCACGACCTCGATGTCCTTGCGGCCCGATTCCATGATGGCGCGCAGCACGTTGCGACCGATGCGCCCGAAGCCGTTGATTGCAACCCGAACAGCCATGTCTTCCTCCGTTACTGCTGAGCCGCCTATCTGCTGAGTAGGCGGGCCGCCTCGGCGATCGCCTCGGCCGTGATGCCGAAATGCTTGTAGAGATCCGCCGCCTTGCCGGAGGCGCCGAAGCTCTTCATGCCGACGAAAGCGCCGCGCGTTCCGAGCCAGCGCTCCCAACCAAAACCTGATGCCGCCTCGCAAGCTACCCGGACCGTGCCATCGGGCCCAAGGACCTGTCGGTGATATGTTTCGTCTTGCGCAGCGAAGAGTTCCCACGACGGCATGGACACGACCGCCGCCTGAATGCCCTCCTTGGCGAGAAGATCGCGCGCGCCGAGCGCAAGCTGGACTTCCGAGCCCGACGCGATGAGGCGTACGGGGGCGGAGGCGTCGCCCGCCAGGATGTACGCGCCGCGAGCCGAACGGTTGTCGTCGCCGGCGTCGCGGACGGTCGGGACGTTCTGGCGCGTCAAGGCGATGACGGTCGGCGTCTTCTTCGATTCCAGCGCAAGCTGCCAGCACTCGGCCGTCTCGATCGTGTCGGCCGGCCGCATCACCTGCAGTCCGGGGATGGCGCGCAACGCCGGCAAATGCTCGACCGGCTGATGGGTCGGGCCGTCTTCGCCGAGACCGATCGAATCGTGGGTCATGACGTAGATGACGCGCAGCCCCATCAGCGCCGACAGACGGATCGACGGCCGGCAATAGTCGGTGAACACCAGGAAGGTGCCGCCGTAGGGGATGATGCCGCCATGCAGGGCCATGCCGTTCATGGCGGCCGCCATGGCATGCTCGCGGATGCCGTAATAGACGTACCGGCCTGCCGGATCGGCGCCGGTTTGCGCCTTCAGCGCGGCAGTCTTGGTGTTGTTCGATCCGGTGAGGTCGGCCGAGCCGCCGACCGTCTCGGGCAGCACGGGATTGATGACTTCCAGCACTTCCTGGCTCGACTTGCGGGTCGCCCAGGCGGGCTTCTCGGCGGCGACCTTCGACTTGAATGCGGCGATGGCCTCGCCGACGGCCGCCGGGATGTCGCCCCTGAGGCGGCGGTCGAACTCGGCGCGGTCGGGCTCGGGCATTGCGGCATGCCGCTTGACCCACTTGCGGCGGGCCGACTTGCCGCGCGCCCCGACCTTGCGCCAGGCAGTGAAGATCGGCTCGGGGATGTCGAAGGGGGCGTAGGGCCAACCGAGCTTCTCGCGGGCGCCGGCGATCTCGTCCTTGCCGAGCGGCGAGCCGTGGGTGGCGGCGGTGCCGGCCTTGGTCGGTGCGCCGAAGCCGATCACCGTCTTGCAGGCGATCATCGACGGCTTGTCGGTGACGTTGCGGGCCTTGCGGATGGCTCGCTGGACGGCGTCGGGATCATGCCCGTCGACCGCCTGTACGTGCCAGCCGGCGGCAGCGAAGCGCTTCTTATGGTCCTCCGAGGTCGAGAGCGACGTAGGCCCGTCGATCGAGATCCCGTTGTCGTCGAACAGAACGATCAGCCGTCCCAGCCCGAGGTGGCCCGCGAGCGTGATCGCCTCCTGGCCGACGCCTTCCATCAGACAGCCGTCGCCGACGATGGCATAGGTGTAGTGGTCGACGATGTCGCGGCCGAAGCGCTCGGCCATCAGCCGCTCGGCGAGCGCGAAGCCCACGGCATTGCCAAGCCCCTGTCCGAGTGGACCGGTCGTGGTCTCGATGCCGCTGGCATGGCCGTATTCGGGGTGGCCGGCCGTCTTGCTGCCGAGCTGGCGGAAGCGCTTCAGCTCATCCAGCGTCATGTCGGCGTAGCCGGTGAGATGCAGCAGCGAATAGAGCAGCATCGAGCCGTGGCCAGCCGACAGGATGAAGCGATCGCGGTCGGGCCAGTTGGGCTCGGACGCATCGAACTTCATGAACTTGGTGAACAGAACGGTGGCGACGTCGGCCATGCCCATCGGCATGCCGGGGTGACCTGAATCCGCCTGCTGCACGGCGTCCATGGCAAGAGCCCTGATGGCATTGGCCATGTCGCGTCGGGCAGCGAGCTGATCGGTCATTTTGTGGGGGCGCCGGTCTGTTTTTTGAAACGGCGCGCACCATGCCGACCGCCCTCCCAGGCGTCAATGCGCAAAAGCCGACGCAAAAGCCAACATCTAGCGCTTACTGTCGCTCCACAGCGCCAAGATGTTGACCATGCACCGCCGCTACACTTATCCTTCAACGATGGAGCAGGCGCGGACGGTAGAGCAATCACCGCCCTCCGGCGGGGGAACGATGTCCAAGGCGGCAGCCGGCGCGAAGGATCGCGTGGACAGCGCGCTCAGCCGGCTGGAATCGATGGTGGAAGAACGGCTGCGGTCCGAAGCCAGCCGCGCCGACGACCTGGCCAAGCGCCTCGACAGGCTCGAGCGCCAGCATGACGACTTGAAGAAGGTGGCGATGGAGGTGGAAGGTCGTCTCGAGCGCGCGATGGAATACATCCGCTCGCTGCTGGCGGCCGACCAGAAATGAGCAAACCAAGACATCCAGGTTGAAGGATGCTTCGCACAGGCTGGCGTGTCAGACTGTGCATCCCCCTCGACGCCCAATAAGGGCGCAACAAAAAGGAGTACCGTACGATGCCGGAGGTCTCGGTCCAGATCGCCAATCGCAACTACGAGCTCGCCTGCGGCGACGGCGAGGAAGAGCGGGTCCAGGAACTCGCCGCCTATGTCGACGAGAAGGTCGGCGAACTGCGCCGGCAACTGCCCGGCACCCCGGAAGTCAAGCTGCTGGTGTTCGCCGCCCTGATCCTGGCCGACGAAAGTCGCGAGGCGCGCGGCATCGCCAAGGCGGCCGAGAGTGCCAGGGCCACCGCCACCGACAGCGCCGAGACGCTGGCGACGGCGCTGGAGGACCTGATCACCTCGCGGGTCGACAAGATGAGCAAGAAGGTGAGCGGCGCGGCTTAGCCGCTGCCGTCCGTCCCTTTCATGTTCCTCTCCCCGTTAGGGGGAGAGGAGCTTGAACGGCCTTTGCCCTGCATTGCAGCCACCGCTCCCAATCCCTAGATTAGGCGTGGGGCGGATTTCTGCGCGGTGCGTGGTTCGCCTAAAAACCCCGGGGCCAATAAAGATCTCCTGGGAGCTGTCCCTGGCCTCGACCGTGGTCTTGGCTACACGGCGCCCACCTGCTTTTGCAGGCCTTGGAGGTTTTTACGACCACGGCCCATCGTGGAGCCGCCCCACCTTGCTCCCTGTTTCCCCGCCATGTCGCTGATCGACGACAAGCGTACCCTGCGTTCCGCCATGCTGGCCTGGCGCGGGGCTCTCCCGGAAACGGAGCGCCGGGCCGCCGCCGATGGCCTGCTGGCAATCTTCCAGCGTGAGCTGCCCTTCGAAACTCCGACGGTCGTATCGGGCTTCTGGCCGATCAAGGACGAGATCGACATCCGACCGTTGATGGTCGAGCTGCACAGGCGCGGGTGCCAGCTCGCCTTGCCCGTCGTGCAGGGCCGCGACAAGCCTCTGCTGTTCCGCGCCTGGCGTCCGGGTGATCCGCTGGAGCGTGGCGTGTTCGGGACGCTGCAACCCTCGGCCAAGCGCGAGACGCTGGAACCCGAGGCTTTGATCGTGCCGATGCTGGCCTGCGACAAGGAGGGCTGGCGGCTGGGCTATGGCGGCGGCTTCTACGATCGCACGCTTGCCGGCCTGCGGGCACGTCGCCGCGTGACGGCGGTTGGCGTCGGCTTCAACGCCCAGCTCGTCGACGACGTGCCGCATGGACCGGACGACCAGCGGCTCGATTGGCTGTTGACCGACAAGCGCGCTTGCGCCTTTGTCTAGGTATGAAGGTCTTGTTCTGTGGCGACATAGTCGGCCGCGCCGGCCGCGATGTGGTGATCAAGGAAGTTCCGCGCCTGCGGCGTGAACTCGGTCTCGACTTCGTGGCGGTCAACGGCGAGAACGCGGCGGCCGGCTTCGGCATCACCGCCCGGATCTGCGCCGACCTGCACGAGGCCGGCGTCGACTGCATCACCACCGGCAACCATGTCTGGGATCAGCGCGAGATCGTCCCCTACATCGCCCAGGACAAACGCCTGCTCCGGCCGATCAATTTCCCCCCGGGTACGCCGGGCTGGGGCGCCAATCTGTTCCAGACCGCGCGCGGGCAGAAAGTGGTGGTGATCAACGTCATGTGCCGGCTGTTCATGGACGCGCTCGACGATCCGTTCCGCGCCGTCGATGCCGAGCTGGCGAAGTACACCCTTGGGGGTACCACCAACTTCATCCTGGTCGACGTGCACGGCGAGGCGACGAGCGAGAAGCAATCGGTCGGCCACTACTGCGATGGTCGTGTCTCGGCGGTGCTCGGCACGCACAGCCACGTTCCCACGTCCGATTGCTGGATCCTGCCGGGCGGTACCGCCTACCAGACCGATGTCGGCATGTGCGGCGACTACGATTCGGTGATCGGCATGAAGAAGGAGTCGGCCGTGCTGCGGTTCGTTCGCAAGATGCCGGGTGAGCGACTGGCGCCGGCCGAGGGCGAGGGCACTTTGTGCGCGGCGGTGGTGGAAACTGACGATCGTACGGGCCTGGCCACCGCGGTCCGGCCGATCAGGCTGGGCGGCCGGCTGGCTCAGTCGGTGTGAAATCCCGCATCTTGTGTTGCACAACCCGCCATCCTACCTATTAGAGGTAGTCTGAAGACGCTCGTTGACGGCCTGGGGAAAAAGCGGCATCGTGTTGATGTTAAACGATTTTTTCGCCGGCATCGGCGACTGTCTTCAGGTTAGAGGGGGCGTCGGAATCTAGGTTCCGACGTTTTTTAGCGGGGGCTTCGGCCCCCGCCTTTTTTTGTGCCGAGCTTCGCTTGCGCGGTCACTAACAGTCCCAAACGACACGAGAAGTGGTATAGCCGGCCCATCAACTCACTGAATCTGGTTTTGGGGCGATGGCAGGCCATTCGCAGTTCAAGAACATCATGCATCGCAAGGGGCGCCAGGACGCCCAGCGGGCCAAGATCTTCACCAAGCTGATCCGTGAGATCACCACGGCGGCGCGTCTCGGCGCGGCGGATCCGAATTCGAATCCGCGCCTTCGTGCCGCCGTGATCGCGGCGCGCGAGGCGAACATGACGCGCGACACGATCGATCGTGCGATCAAGCGCGGCTCGGGAAGCGATGCGGACGCTAACTACGACGAGGTACGCTATGAGGGCTACGGTCCCGGCGGCGTGGCGCTGATCGTCGAGGCGCTGACCAACAATCGCAACCGCACCGCCGGCGAGGTCCGTTCGATCTTCGCCAAGCACGGTGGCAATCTCGGCGAGTCCAACAGCGTCTCCTTCATGTTCGATCGCGTCGGCGAGTTCCGCTTTCCGCTGTCGGTCGGCAGCGCCGACGAGGTGCTGGAGAAGGCGATCGAAGCCGGCGCCGACGACGTGGTGAGCGGCGAGGGCGAAGAAGGTGTGCACGAGATCTACGGAGCACAGGACAACTTCAACTCCCTGCGCGAGGCGCTCGAGAAGTCGCTGGGCCAGCCCTCGGTCGCCAAGCTGTCTTGGCGGCCCAAGACGACGACGCCGGTCGAGGGCGAGACCCTGCAGACGCTGCTCGACTTGATTGCCGCCCTGGAAGACAACGACGACGTCCAGAACGTCTACGCCAATTTCGAGGTGTCGGACGACGCTCTGGCGAAGTTCGCGGCCTGAAGCCCGGAACGATGAGACTGATCGGCCTCGACCCCGGTCTGCGATTGACCGGCTGGGGCGTGATCGAAGTCGACGGCAACAAGCTGCGCCACGTGGCGCACGGTGTGGTCCGGGTGACGACCACGGGCACCCTGGCCGAGCGCCTGCGCGAGCTTTTCGACGGCATCGCCGCAGTGGTAGAGGCGCAGCGTCCGCGGGAGGCCGCCATCGAGGAGACCTTCGTGAACGTCAACCCGGGATCGACGTTGAAGCTCGGCCAGGCGCGCGGCGTGGTCGTGCTGGCGCCGGCGCGCGCTGGCCTGCCGGTGTTCGAGTACGCGGCCAACCTCGTGAAGAAGTCGGTGACGGGCGCGGGCCACGCCGACAAGCGCCAGATCGCCATGATGGTCGGCCGTCTGCTGCCGGGCGTCGAGGCCTCTGCCGACGCCGCCGATGCGCTGGCCGTCGCCATCTGTCACGCCCACCATCGCGCCACCGCCAGGCGTGTGGAGGCCGCGCTGTGATCGCCAAGCTGAAAGGCATCGTCGATTCGGTCGACACCGACAGCGCCGTCATCGACGTCGTCGGCGTGGGCTATCTCGTGTCCGCCTCTTCGCGCACCTTGCGCGATCTCGTAGCCGGCGGTGAGGCGACCATGCTGGTCGAGACCATCGTTCGCGAGGACGCGATCAGCCTCTATGGCTTCCTCGAGACTGCCGAGCGGGACTGGTTCCGCATCCTGACGACGGTGCAGGGCGTCGGTGCCCGGGTGGCGCTGTCCATCCTCTCGACGCTCGCGCCGGACGAGATCGCGCGCGCCATCGCTGCACAGGACCGCGCGACATTGAGCCGCCCGGCCGGCGTCGGCCCCAAGCTCGCCGCCCGGCTGGCCACCGAGCTCAAGGACAAGGCGGCGGCATTCGGCGTCCCGCCGGTCGCCAAGGGCGCTGCGGCCCCCGCCGCCGCGCCGGCGGGATCGATCAACGAGGATGCCGTCTCCGCGCTGGTCAATCTCGGCTACAAACGCGTCGAGGCGTTCGGCGCCGTGGCGCGCGTCACCCAGCGACTCGGTGATGGCGCCACCTTCGATGCTATCGTCCGTACCGCCTTGCAGGAGCTGGCGCGATGAGCGGTGAGGAGAGGCTAGTCACCTCCAAGCGCGCTGAAGAGGACGCGGCCGAACTGGCGCTCAGGCCGCAGACCCTCGACGATTTCATCGGCCAGAAGCAGCTGCGCGAGAATCTGAAGATCTACATTGCCGCCGCGAAGGCGCGCAAAGAGGCGCTCGACCACGTGCTGTTCCATGGCCCGCCGGGGCTTGGCAAGACGACGCTGGCGCAGATCGTGGCGCGCGAGATGGGCGTGGGTTTCCGCGCAACCTCGGGGCCGGTGATCCAGAAGGCCGGTGATCTCGCCGCCCAGCTCACCAACCTGCAGCCGCACGACGTGCTGTTCATCGACGAGATCCACCGTCTGAACCCGGCGATCGAGGAGATTCTCTATCCCGCCATGGAGGATTTCCAGCTCGACCTGATGATCGGAGAGGGGCCGGCGGCGCGCTCCGTGCGCATCGAGCTGCAGCCTTTCACGCTCGTCGGTGCCACCACGCGGTCCGGCCTGATGACGCGGCCGTTGCGCGAGCGTTTCGGCATTCCGCTGCGCATGAACTTCTACGAGCCGGCCGAGCTCGAGACGATCGTGCATCGCGCGGCGCGCGTCCTGAAGGTGGAGATGGCCAGGGACGGCGGCGCGGAGATCGCCAAGCGCTCGCGCGGCACGCCGCGCGTGGCCAACCGCCTGCTCCGCCGCGTCCGCGACTTCGCCGCCGTCGGCGGCCATTCGGTCGTCGACGCCAGGGTTGCCGACTCGGCGCTGAGCCGGCTCGAGATCGACGGTCGCGGGCTCGATTCCATGGACCGCAGCTATCTCGCCTGCATCGCCGAGAACTACGGCGGCGGCCCGGTGGGTGTCGATACCTTGGCGGCCGCACTGTCGGAGCAGCGCGACGTCATCGAGGACGTGATCGAGCCCTATCTCATGCAGCTCGGCCTCCTGATGCGCACGCCGCGCGGGAGGCTTTTGTCGGAGGGCGGCTACCGTCATCTCGGCGTGGCCATGCCGCGCGAGCAGAAGCGGCAGCTCGACCTGCTGGCTGCCGGCGACCAGGTGGAGGAGGGGTGAGCGCGCCGACGTCCGGCCATATCGCCGGTGGCGCGCACGTGCTGCCGCTGCGAGTCTATTACGAGGACACCGATGCCGCGGGCATCGTCTACTACGCCAACTGGCTGCGCTTCCTGGAGCGCGGTCGCACCGAGCTTCTGCGCCTGCTCGGGCAGGAGCATAGCGCCTTGCGCGACGAGCGCGGCGTGAACTGGGTCGTGCGCCGCTGCACCATCGACTATCTGAAGCCGGCGCGACTGGACGAGACGATCGAGGTCGTCACCACCTGCGGAGAAATGCGCGGCGCCTCGCTCGACATGGTCCAGCTCGCGCGCCGCGGCGAAGAGATCCTGGTTCGTGCCGAACTCGTCGTCGCTTGCATGGGGGCGACGGGACGGCCGGTCCGATTGCCGATGCACGTGCGCACAGCCCTGGCACAGGTTGCCGCGGCAGAGTCGCCCCGCTCACGCCATATTCAGGTATAACCCTTTGAACTAACGGAGATATAAAATGGACGCGTTCGCGCAGGTCGCCAGTACCCCTCTTGGCGGCAGCAGCCCACCGATCGACATGTCGGTGTACGGCCTGTTCATGCAGGCCGACTGGGTCGTCAAGGCGGTGATGATCGCTCTCCTGCTGGCCTCGTTCTGGTCGTGGGCGATCATCTTCGAAAAGATGTTGCGCCTGCGCTCGCTGAAGCGGAGCGCCCAGACGTTCGAGGACACCTTCTGGTCGGGCGTTTCCCTGGAAGATCTCTACGACCGCGTCGGAGCCAAGCCGGATGATCCGATGTCGAGCATCTTCTCCGCGGCCATGCGCGAATGGCGGCGCTCGGTGTCGAAGGGGCTGGCGACCAGCGCCACGGCACGCGCCGCGTTGCGTCAGCGCATCGAACAGGTCATGAGCGTCACCATCCAGCGCGAGATGGAAGCGATCGAGAAGCGGCTGGGCTTTCTCGCCACGGTCGGCGCGAATGCCACCTTCGTCGGCCTGTTCGGCACGGTGTGGGGCATCATGAACAGCTTCGGTCACATCGCGCAGTCCAAGAACACCTCGCTCGCGGTCGTGGCGCCCGGCATCTCCGAGGCGTTGTTCGCCACCGCGATCGGCCTGGTCGCCGCGATCCCGGCAGCCGGCGCCTACAACATCCTGTCGGGCCAGGTCGCGCGCTACGCCCAGCAGCTCGAATCCTTCGCCGGCGAGTTCATCACCATCCTGTCGCGTCAGCTCGAGGAGCAGGTCTGATGGCCGGCATCATCCCGGCGGCCGGCAGCAGCGCGGGCGGCAGCAAGTTCCGGCGCCGGCGCTACGTGCCGATCGCCGACATCAACGTCACGCCGCTGGTCGACGTCATGCTGGTGCTGCTGATCATCTTCATGATCACCGCGCCCCTCCTGCAGGTCGGCGTGCCGGTCGACCTGCCCAAGACCAGCGCCCAGCAGGTCGGCGGCAAGGACGAGCCGCTCGTCGTCTCGGTCAATTCCCAGGGTGAGGTGTTCCTCGGCGAGACCAAGTACGAGCTGGGCGAGCTCGGCACCAAGCTCAAGGCCGTGCACGAGGAGAAGCCCGATCAGCGCGTCTTCATGCGCGGCGACAAGGCCGTCGACTACGGCAAGATGATGGAAGTGATGGGCGTGGTGATCGACAGCGGCTTCCGCCAGCTCGGTCTGCTCGGCGAGCAGGCGCAGCAACTCGGCAAGGGCGCGGGCGGCACCGTCACGCCGGCGCCTGCGCCTGCGCCGCGCGGCCCGCAGCAGCCGACACCGCGTCGGTAGCAGAACGGCGAGGAGGGACGAGGCGAGTGATTGGCGACCGTATCCCGAGAAGCGTCGAGATGCGCACGCCGGCCATCGTGTCGGCGATGCTGCATGTCGTCGTGCTGGGCGCGGCGGTGATGAACCTCGACTTCTTCAGTCGGCCGCCCTTGATGGAGCCCGAGCCGGTGATGGTCGACTTCGAGATGATCGACAAGAAGGCGGCGGCACCCAAGGTCGGCAATCCGCCGCCGCAGCCCAAGGACGTGCCGATCGCCGAGGAAGCGACCAAGGCGCCGCCGCCCAAGTCGGCCGAGCCGCCGCCGGCGCCGGAAAAGCCCAAGGTCGAAACCGCCGAAGCGAAGCCGTTGCCGCCGCCGCCGGTCGTGACGCCCAAGCCGGAAGCGGCCAAGCCGGCCGAAGATCTGATCGCGCTGAAGCCCAAGGAGCCCGAGCCGCCCAAGATCGAGAAGCCGCCCGAGCCGCCCAAGCCTGCGCCGGAGGTCAAGAAGCCGGAGCCGCCCAAGCCTGCGCCACCGAAGCCCGCACCGCCCAAGCAGAGCGTCGATTCGATGATCGACGACATCCTGAAGAACAAGCAGTCGCCGCAGAAGCAGCAGACGCCGGAGCAGCAGCCCAAGCCGCAGCAGCAGGTGACGCGCCAGGCGCCGGCGGCGCCCAACCTCGCCGCCGTCGTGACGGCGAGCGAGATCGAAGGCGTGCGCAACAAGATCCGGCCGTGCTGGAACACGATCGGCGGCGGGCGGGAGCAGAACATGATCATTACGCTGGTCGTGCAGATGAACCAGGACGGCACGCCGGTGAAGGCCGAGCTCAAGGACACCGGCCGCTACAACAACGACCCGAACTACCGCGCTGCCGCCGACGCCGCGCATCGCGCGATCATGAACCCGCGCTGCCAGCCATGGCCGTTGTCACCGGAAAAATACAACTCGTGGCGCAACATCACTTTCAATTTCGATCCACGCGACTACTGACGGTGGCCGCGCTATGAGAGACACCCCCTCAATGAACAAGAGGTCCGACATGATGCTTCCCCGACGCTCGACGATACTGGGCGGCGCAGCACTTGCCGCAGGCGCCGCCGTTCCCGCGCGCGCCCAGCTCACGATCGACATGACCCGCCCGACGTTCGAGCCGGTGCCGATCGCCATCGTCGATTTCGCCGGCGACCGCGTCGGCGCCGACATCGCCAACGTCGTGCGCAACGACCTTCAGAATTCCGGCCTCTTTCGTTCGCTGCCGCCCAGTTCCTTCATCCAGAGGGACGTCAATGCGAGCGCCGCGCCACAGTTCCCGGCCTGGCGCCAGATCGGCGCCGCCGGCGTCGTCGTCGGCCAGGTCGGCCAGGCCGGCGGCAACATCAAGGTCGATTTCCGGCTGTGGGACGTCGTGGTCGGCCAGCAGGCCGCCGGGCTCTCCTTCACCAGCCAGCCCGCCAACTGGCGGCGGCTCGCCCACATAATCGCCGACGCGATCTACAAGCGCGTGACCGGCGAGGAGGGCTACTTCGACACCCGCATCGCCTACGTCGCCGAAAGCGGTCCGGGCAACGCGCGCGTGAAGCGCATCGCCATCATGGACCAGGACGGCGCCAACAACCGCTACATCACCGATGGCCGCACGATCGCCGTCACGCCGCGCTTCTCGCCGACGCTGCAGGAGATCGTCTACATGGCCTTCGGGGAGGACCGCAGCAGCCCGCCGCGGGTCTATCTGCAGAACGTCGATTCGGGCCGCCGCGAGCTCATGGGCAACTTCCCCGGCATGAGCTTCGCGCCGCGCTTCTCGCCCGACGGCACCAAGGTCGTGATGAGCATCGCCGCGGACGGCCGGACCAACATCTTCGAGATGGACGTGCGCGGTCGTGCCCAGCGTCGCCTGACCAACTCGTCCGCGATCGACACGTCGCCGTGCTTCTCCAATGACGGCACGCAGATCGTCTTCAACTCGGATCGCGGCGGCAGCCAGCAGCTCTACGTCATGAGCGCGGGTGGCGGCGGCGAACGACGCATCACCTTCGGCGACGGCCGTTACGCCACGCCGGTCTGGGCGCCGCGCGGCGACTGGATCGCCTTCACCAAGATAACGGGGGGCAGCTTCGGCATCGGGGTGATGCGGCCCGACGGCGGCGGCGAACGCATGCTCGCCTCCGGCTTCCTCGTCGAGGGGCCGACCTGGGCGCCCAACGGTCGCGTGCTGGCATACTTCCGCCAGCAGCCGAGCTCGGCGGGTCGTACGGGGGCGGTCACCTTGCATCAGGTCGACATCACCGGCCGCTTCGAGCGCCAGATTCCGACGCCGTCCGACGCTTCGGATCCGGCGTGGTCACCCTTGATTCCGCAATAGCGAAGGATTTGATCTTTCTTTTCGACCCGAGCGTCTTCCTAGCGCTCGGGTCGATGTTGTCAGGGAGCGCTGAATGATGAAGACAATCAAGGCTTTTGCGGCCATTGCGGCGATGTTCGTCATGGCCGCGTGCAGCAACCAGCAGGAGGCCGCCGCCCCCGCGACGACAACCGTCACGCCCGGGTCGATTGCGGACTTTCGCCAGAACGTCGGCGATCGCGTGTTCTTCGACACGGACATGTCGGTGATCCGCGAGGATGGCCGCCAGACCCTCAACCGGCAGGCCGAGTGGCTGAAGAAGTACGGCCAGTACCAGATCACCGTCGAAGGCCACTGCGACGAGCGCGGCACGCGCGAGTACAACTTCGCGCTGGGCGAGCGTCGCGCCAACGCGGCCAAGCAGTATCTCGTCGCTCAGGGCATTCCGGCGGCGCGCATCAAGACCATCAGCTTCGGCAAGGAGAACCCCGATCCGCCGGGTTCCGACGAAGGGGCATGGGCGCGCAACCGCCGCGCCGTCACGGCGCTGCAGTAAGGCGCCGGGCGAGAATTTCGGGAACGCCGGTCCACAGGGCCGGCGTTTTCATTTGGAAGCGTAGCGGCGATGCCTGAAAATGGCCGCCTTTGCACAGAAACTGTCGCCTGCCATGAAGATCTTCCGTACCTCGCTGCTAGCGATCGGTCTGGTGCTGCCCACCGCGGCAGGCGCCCAGCGTGCCGATCCGGTCTATATCGACGACCGCTTCAACCAGCTGCAGCAGCAGATCACCATGCTGACCGGCCAGATCGAGCAGCTCCAGTATCGCAACCATCAGCTCCAGCAGCAGCTCGAGAAGATGCAGGCCGACTACGAGTACCGCCTCGACCAGATGGAGAAGGGCCGTGGCGGCGGTGGACCACGGCCGGCTGCACCCCAGGCGGCTGCTGCGCCACCACCATCGGCCGCTCCTGGCGGCGGCGCCGCCGGTGGCGATCAGGCGTATCATGACGCCATGAAGAAGCTGCAGGACGGCGACAACGCCGGCGCCGAGCGCGGCTTCAAGGCCTTCCTGCAGAGCAATCCCAAGCACACGCTGGCGGGCAACGCGCAATACTGGCTGGGCGAGAGCTACTATGCCCGCAAGGACTACCAGAACGCCATGACGGCATTCGCCGAGGGCTACAAGAGCTACAAGACGAGCCCCAAGGGTCCCGACAATCTCCTGAAGCTCGGTATCACGCTCGCCGTGATGGGCCGCAAGGCGGATGCCTGCCAGGTCTTCTCGAAGTTCAGCCAGGATTATCCGCGCGCCACCGACTTGCAGAAGCGTCGCGTCGACCAGGAGCGTCAGAAGAACGGCTGCGGGTGAGCTTGGCCGACGCTCGACCTCTCGATGCCGCCGACTTCTCGCGGCTAATGGCGCCATTCGAGCCGTTCGAACGGGCGCCGGTCGTTGCTGTCGCCGTGTCCGGCGGCCGGGATTCTCTCGCCCTCGCGCTGCTCGCCCGGCAATGGACCGTAGCGCGCGGCGGTCGCCTCGTCGGGCTGATTGTCGACCACGCGCTGCGACCGGAGTCGCCGTCGGAAGCGGCGACGACGGCGGCCCTGCTCGGACGCCACGGGTGCGACGCCGAGATCCTGCGCTGGTCCGGCGCCAAGCCGCACGCCGGCCTGCAGGAAGCGGCCCGTGCGGCACGCTACCGGCTGCTGCGCGAGGCGTGCCGCCGGCAGGGCATCCTCCATCTGCTGGTCGCCCATCATGCCGATGATCAGGCGGAGACTTTGATCATGCGCGCCGCCCGGCAAAGTGGACCCGACGGCCTGGCCGGCATGTCGGCGGCTGTCGAACTCGCGGAGGTGCGGGTGCTGAGGCCGCTGCTTGGCGTTCCCCGATCGCGCCTCACGGCGATGCTGAACGCTTGTGGCGTGCCCTGGCTCGACGATCCCTCCAACGCCGACCCTCGCTTCGAGCGGGCGAGGATGCGCGCCGATCAGCGGACGACGGCGCCAGTGGCCGACGGCGAGCGCTCAGCCCGTGAACGGGAACTGGCGGCGGCGGCGGTCGAGGTGCTGGAACTCTCGCCGGCCGGCGACATCGCCCTCGACCGGTCGGCCTATCTGCGGCTGGGACGCGATCAGCAGGCGAAGCTGCTGAGCCGGGTGGTCCAGGCGGTCAATGCCGGCGATCATCCGCCGCGGCGGGATCGGCTGGAGCGGGCGACGCGCCGGCTTTGCGCCCCTGTTGCGCGCGGCAGGTCCGGCCTCGCCCAGGATTTCACCCTTTCTGCATGTAGGTTGCTGCTGCGACAAGTGCCACGAAGCCGCCGGCTGCAGTGGATTGTTCGCCCCGAGCGTGGCAGGAGAGATGGCGGAAACGGGGCGCAGCCCCTGATTCCGGCTGCTTTTTTTGCTTGCGGCGCGCCTGCCGCTTCCCATCTAGAATGATCTCTCATCCTGCTGGAAAACACCCGTGAACCCTTTCAACCGTAACGCCGCCTTGTGGATTGTCATCGTGCTCCTGCTGGCGCTGCTCTACAGCGTCTTCCAGGGCGGAGCGACCCGGTCGGCGGGCAACACGGTTTCGTATTCTGACTTCGTGCGCGCGGTCGAGCAGCGCCAGGTCCAGGACGTCCGTATCCAGGGCAACACCATCACCGGTACTTTCCGCGAGCCGCGCAACGGTGTGCAGAAATTCGCGACCTACGTGCCGAGCACGCCGGTCGACGAGCAGCTGATGCCGATGCTGATCAAGAACGTCGATCGCGTCGATGCCGGTCCGGCTGAGGAGGGCGTCAATCTCGGCTCGATCTTCGTGAGCTGGCTGCCTGTCCTGGTGCTGGTCGGCGTCTACATCTTCTTCCTGCGCCAGATGCAGAGCGGGACCGGCCGCGCCATGGGCTTCGGCAAGTCGCGCGCGCGGCTGCTGACCGAGAAGCATGGCCGCGTCACCTTCGAGGACGTCGCGGGCATCGACGAGGCCAAGGCCGAGCTCGAGGAGATCGTCGACTTCCTGAAGGATC
>JAEWIV010000532.1 GCA_023386865.1 Pseudomonadota bacterium | reverse complement strand
GGTCGGTCCAGAGAAGGCGCGCCTCGTCCATCACCGCCACGCGCAGGCGCTCGATCGCCGCCGCATCGTCCGCCTCGAGCGCCTCGGCGAAGGTGCCGAGCAGGCGCCGCCACGCCTCCTCCGGCTGGGCGTAAGCCCGGATCAGCGTGTCGTCGAGATCGAACAGGATCGCGCGGGGCAGGGGCATCCGGTCGGCTCGCTTTGCTAGTTCACCGGACGCTGGAAGTTCGTGGGGGCCGGGCTCACCACCGTGCCCGGGCCCGCCTGCACGGCGATCACCGCCAGTGCGCGTTCGGAGCGGCCGTTGGGTAGGAACCTGAAGATGCCGTCGACGCCCGACCAACCGGTGGGGTTGGTGATGGCCGCCTCTGAAAAGTCGCCGCCCTGCTTCAACCGAGCCAGGTGACCCGCCAGTGAAACGCCGTCATAGGCGAGGGTTGCCAGCCGATGCGGCGGCCGGCCATAGGTCGACAGGAACCGCCGCTCGAAGTCGGCGCGCTTTGCCGGATCCGGTGCGGCATACCAGGCGCCGCGCAGCATGGTCTCCGATCCGATGTTCGGCACGTCCCACACGCCCGTGCCGATCAATTGCACGTTCTTGTTGTCGAGGCCGGCCGCGGCCAGTGCGGCCAGCGCCGTCGACAGGCGCGGCGGCGCCACCGGCACCAGCACGGCGAGCCTGTCTTCACCTCTGGAGGCCTCGGCCAGGCGCCGCGCCGGTGTATTGAGATCGGCGCTGTTGGGGTCGAACAGCTCGACCGCCGCCACCTTGCCGCCGCGGATCGTGACCTGGCTTTCCATGGTCTGGACCATCTGCTGGCCGTAGGACGTCTGCGGAGCCAGGGCGGCAAAACGCTTGATGCCGGCATCGACCGCATGGTCGACGACGCGGCGCACCTGGGGCGGCGCGGCGATGCCCATGATCCAGACGCCGCGCTGGGCGGCTTGCTCGTCGTTGGAGAACGACACGACGTTGGCTCCGCCCTGCGCCACCAGAGGCGCCAGCGCCGTGGCCGACGTGCCGAACAGTGGCCCCAGCACCAAGGCGGCGCCGTCGGTGCGGGCCTTGCGGTAGGCCTCGACGGCCGTATCTGCGGTCTCGCCGCTGTCGTAGGCGGCCAGCGCCAGCTCCTTGGAGCCGGTGTCGAACAGGGCCATTTCCGCAGCCTGCTGCAGGGATTGACCGATCGGCGCGGCCCCGCCGCTGAGCGGCAGCAGGAGCGCGATGCGCATCTTGCCGGAGGCTGTGACCGGCGAGCCGGCGGTCGGAGTGACGGTCGTGGATTGTGCGGTGGGCGTGCTAGTCTTGGGTGGCTCGCCGCAGGCCGCCAGCAGGAAGGCCATGGTGGCAAGCGCGAATAGAGACTGGCGCATCGGCACGAAACTCCGGCGAACGGCAGATGGACGTGGACCAACGGTCACAAGCTAAAGCATATTCCGCCCGGCTGGAATCAGCCGTACGGAATATGCCCGGTTAAGCAACAATGCCTGCGCGTGCTCTGCCACTCAAGCCGAACCGCGAGCGATCCGGCTTGAGCGGAAAACACCCTGACGATGGGCAGGCGCCGCGCCAAGCGCCGCTGGCGGCCGGGCTGCACATTGTCGCCACGCCGATCGGCAACATGCGCGACATTACGCTGCGTGCGCTCGACGTGCTGCGCTCGGCCGACCTGATCGCCTGCGAGGACACCCGCGTGTTCGCCAAGCTTGCCGGCCAATACGGGATCTCCGCGCCGACCGTGGCCTACAGCGATGCCACCCAGGATGCCAACGAGCCGAGGATCGTGCGCGCCCTGGAGGCGGGCAAGCGGGTGGCCCTGGTGTCGGATGCCGGCATGCCGCTGATCTCCGATCCCGGTTACCGTCTGGTCCGCGCCGCTCTGGCGCGAAGCCTTGCCGTGACATCGGCGCCCGGCCCTTCCGCCGTGCCGATGGCGCTCGCTCTGTCCGGCTTGCCGACCGACCGTTTCTTCTTCGGCGGCTTCCTGCCTGCCAAGGAGGGCGAGCGGCGGCGTGCCATCGGCGCGGTGGCGTCGCTGCCGGCGACCTTGGTGTTCTTCGAGGCGCCGCACCGCCTCGCCGCGTCGCTCGCCGATCTCGCGGAGCTCCTGGGGGCGCGTCCGGCGGCAGTGGCGCGCGAGCTGACCAAGTTGTTCGAGGAAGTGCGCCGCGGCCCGCTCGACGAGCTCGCCGCCCACTATGCGGAGCACCCCGACATCAAGGGCGAGATCGCCGTCGTGATCGGTGCGCCTGCCGAGGAGGCCGCGCCCCAGGCCGGCGTGCTCGACGAGGCGCTGCGCACCGCCCTCGCCGGCGCGTCGGTCAAGGACGCGGCGGCCGAGGTTGCCGCCCGCTATGGGCTGAAGCGCCGCGAGGTCTATGCCCGCGCTCTCGAGCTGCGACGCGAGGCCCAGCCATGAGGAATTCGCCATGACGATCCAGGCCCGCCAGGCGGCCCATCGGCTGGGCCACGTCGCCGAGTGGCGCGCCGTATGGCGCCTTCGGCTCTCCGGCTACTCGGTGCTGGCGCGGCGCTACAAGACCAAGCTCGGTGAGATCGACATCGTGGTGCGGCGCGGCGGCGTGCTCGCCTTCGTCGAGGTCAAGGCGCGCGCCGATTTCGCCACCGCCACCGACGCCCTCGGCAACCGACAGTTCGGGCGGGTGGCGCGTGCGGCCAGCCTCTATCTGGCGCGCCATCCCCATTACGCCGCTCACGTGGTGCGCTTCGATGCCGTGCTGGTGGGTGGCCCTCTCTTGCGCCAATTCTGGCCGTATCATCTGCCCGATGTCTGGCGGCCGCCGGAGTGATGCCCAGAGCGATGTCCCAAGCGATGGCTGGAGCGATGCTTGGCACAGGCTGAAGGCAAGCTGTCCCGCCTCGGCGATCTTTGCGCCGGCGATGGACAGCGTCTCGACCTCCTCGAGGTGGCGCTGACCTTGAGCGTGCTGCGCCGCATCGAGCCGCTCGACCTCGCCCCGTTCCGCCAGCATGTCGCGTCGATGGCATCCGATCTCGCCGACCTGGTGCGCCGCCGCGGCGCCTCCGTCGAGGCGCTGGCCGAGGTCATCGCGCGTTCCTACGGCTATCGCGGCGACACGGAATCCTACGACGACCTGCAGAATGCCGACCTCGCGCGCGTCATCGAACGGCGCAAGGGCCTGCCGGTGGCGCTGTCGATCCTCTATCTCGACGTCGCCCGCCGCCAGGGCTGGGAGGCCGAGGGCCTGGCCTTTCCGGCGCATTTCCTGATCCGCATCGGCATCGAGGGCGCGCGTTACGTGGTCGATCCGTTCCACGATGGCGCCGTCCGCGACGCTTCCGACCTGCGGGACCTGCTGCGCCAGGTGATGGGAGCCGAGGCCGAGCTCAGTCCCCAGCATTTCGACTCTGTGTCGGACCGCGACGTGCTCCTCAGGCTGGAAAACAACGTTCGTCTGCGGCTCGCCAACCGCGAGGACTGGGCCGGCGCCGCACAGTCGCTGGAGCGCATGCTGGCGATCGCGCCGGATCGGCCGGAACTCCTG
This sequence comes from Pseudomonadota bacterium, assembly GCA_023386865.1. Taxonomy (GTDB): domain Bacteria; phylum Pseudomonadota; class Alphaproteobacteria; order Reyranellales; family Reyranellaceae; genus Reyranella. The sequence continues at coordinate 16,305 of JAEWIV010000532.1, read as the reverse complement.
TTCGAGGCGGGCCAGCTCAATGCGAGGCTGGACAAGCGGCGCGCCGCGATCGCGGCCTTCGAGCGGTTTCTCGCGATCGAGGGCCAGTCCGGCGATCCCGACCTGCGCCGCCGGGCATCGAGCCTGTTGCAGGAACTGCGGCGCGGGCTTAACTGAATTGAGGTGCCCCGTCATACGGGGCGGAGGGGGTCATGGGCATTGCGACCGGTGCTCATGATCCCTCCGTCGTCGTAAGACAACGACACCTCCCCGGCGTCGCCGGGGAGGAAAATGATTGAGGAAGCCCGCCACATGAAGCTGAACGTCGCCATTCAGATGGACCACGTGTCGAGCATCGACATCGATGGCGATTCGACGTTCGTACTGGGCCTGGAAGCCGAGCGGCGCGGCTATGCGGTCTGGCACTACACCCCGCCGGACCTGATCTTCCGCGACCGCAAGGTGCTGGCGCGCGCCCAGCCGATGTCGCTGCGCCGGGAGAAGGGCAACCACTTCACCCTGGGCGCGCCCGAGATGCTCGACCTGTCGACGATAGACGTGGTGCTGCTGCGGCAGGATCCGCCGTTCGACATGTCCTACATCACGACGACGCACATCCTGGAGCACATCCATCCCAAGACCCTGGTCGTGAACGACCCGGCGAGCGTGCGGAATGCACCGGAAAAGCTGTTCGTGACGCACTTCGACAACGTCATGCCGCCGACCCTGATCTGCTCCGATGCGCGCGCCATCCGCGAGTTCCGGGACGAGCACAAGGACATCATCCTGAAGCCGCTGTTCGGCAACGGCGGCGCCGGCGTGTTCCGCGTGCGCCCCGACGACGAGAACTTCAATTCGCTGCTGGAGATGTTCTCCCAGCGCAGCCGCGAGCCGGTGATCGCCCAGCGCTACCTGCCCGAGGTGCGCCAGGGCGACAAGCGCATCATCCTGATCGACGGCAAGGCGGTGGGCGTCATCAACCGCGTTCCGGCCGAAGGCGAGGCCCGCTCGAACATGCATGTCGGCGGCAAGGCGGTGAAGGACAGCTTGAGCAAGCGCGACCAGGAGCTGTGCGACATCATCGGACCCGAGCTCGCCAGGCTCGGCCTGTTGTTCGTCGGCATCGACGTGATCGGCAACTATCTCACCGAGATCAACGTCACGTCGCCGACCGGGCTGCAGCAGATCAACCGCTTCGACGGCGTCGTGCTCGAAGCCCAGATCTGGGACGCCATCGAGGCACGCTATCAGGCAACAAGGAGGAACGGATGATACGCCGAAGCTTCCTGACGCTGGCCGTGATCGCGCCGGCTGGCATGGTCGGCATTGGGCCGGCGCTGGGTCAGCTCGACACGCTTACGCTCAAGCCGATCGTCAAGGCGGTGCGCGAGGGCGACGAGGAGAAGGTGCGCAGCGCCCTGCTGAAGGGCGAAAGCCCGAACCAGATCGATGCCAGCGGCCAGCCCTTGCTGATGGTCGCGGTGGTCGGCGGCCAGATGGCCGTGGTCGAGACGCTTCTCAAAGGCGGTGCTTTTCCCGACACCATGGACAAGGAGGGCTACACCTCGCTGATCCGGGCGGCCGAGCGCGGCGACGCCGAGATCGTCGAGATGCTGCTGTCCCGGCATGCGAGGCCCGACGTGCAGACCCGCCAGGGCGCCACGGCCCTCTCCATTGCCGCCCGTCGCGGCTACGCCGAGGTGGTGCGCGCGCTGCTGGCGAAGAAGGCCGATCCCAACAAGGCCGACTTCACGGGGCGCACGCCGCTCGCTTACGCCCGGCAGTCCGGCAAGCCCGCCATCGAGGCCATGCTGCGCAAGGCCGGCGCCCGCGAGTGATGTCAGGCGCGGTCGGATCCCGCAACAAGGCCGCGCCGATCTGGATCTCGGGTGCGCTCACCATCGATCCGGGCGAGATCGACGAAAGCTTCGTGCGCGCCTCGGGTCCCGGCGGCCAGCACGTCAACAAGACCTCGACCGCGGTTTTGCTGCGCTTCGACGTGCGTCGCTCGCCGTCGCTGCCGGAGGAGGTGCGCCACCGGCTGGAGCGGCTCGCCGGCCGGCGCCTGACGCAGGATGGCGTGCTGGTGCTGGTCGCCCAGGGCGAGCGCAGCCAGAAGCGCAACCGGGAAGAGGCGCTGGCCCGCCTGGTCGCGCTCGTGCGCGCCGCCGCGCGTCCGCCGGCGCCCCGCAAGAAGACCAAGCCGCCCAAGGCGAGCAAGCGCCGGCGGCTGGAGGACAAGAAGCGGCACGGGGAGTTGAAAACGCTCAGGGCCAGGCCGCGGGGCGAGTAGAAGACGTCTTCCTCCCCTTCGCGGTGTCCGTGAAGGGGAGGCAAATGTGCTAGGACTGTTCGCCCAAAAATCGGAGGAGCCGCTCGTGGCAGACGTGCGCAAGGAGACAGACAGCCTCGGCGAAGTGAGCGTGCCGGCCGACAAGCTGTGGGGTGCGCAGACCCAGCGCTCGCTCGAGCATTTCAGCATCGGCAAGGATCTCATCCCGCGCGAGATGGTCACCGGCTATGCCATCCTCAAGAAGGCGGCGGCCAACGCCAACCACGCCGGCAAGCGGCTCGACGACAAGGTGCATGGCCTGATCGTCCAGGTCTGCGACGAGATCCTGGCCGGCCAGCACCACGACATGTTCCCGCTGCACGTCTGGATGACCGGATCGGGCACGCAGTTCAACATGAACGTCAACGAGGTGATCTCCAACCGCTGCTGCCAGATCGCCGGCACGCCGCTGGGATCGAAGACGCCGGTCCATCCCAACGACCACGTCAACATGTCCCAGTCGTCGAACGACAGCTTCCCGTCGGTGATGTACATCGCCGCGGCGGTGAACACGGTCGAGCGGCTGCTGCCGGCGGTGAAGGCGCTGCACGACGCCATCGATGCCAAGGCCAAGGCATGGGACAGCATCGTCAAGATCGGCCGCACCCACATGCAGGACGCCACGCCGATCACGCTGGGACAGGAATGGTCGGGCTATGCCGGCATGCTCAGCGACAACATCGAGCGGTTCCAGGATGCGCTGAAGGGTGTCTATCGTCTCGCCCTCGGTGGCACCGCGGTCGGCACCGGCATCAATGCGGCGCCGGGCTTCGCCGAGGCGGCGGCGGCGGAGATCGCCAAGCTCACCAAGCTGCCCTTCGTCAGCGCCGCCAACAAGTTCACGGTCCAGGGCGCGCACGACGCGCTGGTGCAGCTGTCCGGCACGCTGCGCACGCTCGCTGCCTCGCTCTACAAGATCGCCAACGACATCCGCCTGATGTCGTGCGGTCCGCGGGCCGGCTTCGCCGAGCTGGAGATCCCCGAGAACGAGCCCGGCTCGTCGATCATGCCGGGCAAGGTCAACCCGACGCAGTGCGAGGCGCTGACCATGATCGCCGTCCAGGTGATGGCCAACGACGTCGCGGTCGGCATGGGCGGCGCCGGCGGTTACCTCGAGATGAACGTCTACAAGCCGCTGATGATCTACAACATCACGCATTCGATCACGATCCTGGCCGACGGCTGCACCAATTTCCGCAGGTTCCTGGTCGAGGGCACCAAACCCAACCTCAAGAAGATCAAGGAGTATGTCGACCGCTCGCTGATGCTGGTGACGGCCCTGGCGCCGGTGATCGGCTACGACAAGGCCTCGAAGATCGCCCACTACGCCATGGACAACGACCTCACGCTCAAGGAGGCGGCGCTGAAGCTCGCCTACGTGACCGAGGCGGAGTTCGACAAGATCGTCGATCCGGCCAAGATGGTCCGGCCCTACGTGGCGACGGAATAATTCCCACCTCTCTTTTCTTCTCCTCCCCCGTCTTACGGGGGAGGGGATCTGAGGAGTCACCGCTCGAAGCGCCACTGCCGCTCGGTGACGAACCGGGCGACGATCAGGCCCATGGCCATGGCGCCGACGGTGAAGAAGCAGACGGCGCCGGCGGCGATCGCCTCCATCGCCTTGCCCTGGTTCAGGAACACGATGGTCTGGAAGGCATAGAGACCGGGCACCATCATGATGATGCTGGGCACGGTGAGCGCGATGCGCGGCACGTGCAGCGGCTCGCGCACCAGCGAGGCGCCGAGGCCGACGGCGAGCGCGCCGAAGAACGTGGCGCTCGGCAGGCCGAAGCCGAGATCGTGCAGCGCCAGCCGGATCTCGTTGCCGACCACCGTCAGCAGGGCGACGACCAGCACGGTGCGCAGCGGATTGTTGAACAGGATGCCGTAGCCGCAGCCCCCGGCGAAGCACGCCACGGCGCGCCACAACAGCGTCATCGGGTCGATGCCGAGGCCGGCCGGCCCGGGCGGCGCCGGGGTCAGGCCGGCGAGCGCGGCGACGATCGACAGGCCGACCGCCGCCGCCAGCGTCAGCAGCACGGCGTAGACCAGCCGGCCGATACCGGCCGTCACCTGGTGCTGGACCAGGTCGAGCAGGGCCGCGACCAGCGGAAATCCCGGCACCAGGAAGAGCACCGACGAGATGAAGCCCACCGCATGGGCGAGGGCGAAGTCGCGCACGCCGAAGCCCAGCACGATCAGGCAATAGACGCCCGACGCCAGCACGGCGCACAGAGCGGTCATGGCGTACTGGTTGAAGCCCTTGCGCGACAGCAAGGTCCGGGCGGCCTGGCCCAGCCCGCCGCCGATGGCGGCAGCCCCGGTCGCCAGCAGGTCGCCGCCATTGAGGTACGAGAAACAGGCCGAGGCGACCGCCATCGACAGCGCGACCGGCAGCACGGAATGCAGCGCCGGCGTGGCCTCGATGGCATCGATCCCGGCGGCCAGCGCCTCGGGCGTCAGGCCGGGCTCGCTGGTTCGCGCCAGGCGCTCGAGCGCCGCGGTACGGGACGCATCGACCCCGAGCGGCGCCACCTCGCGGACCAGCGTCACCGTCGCCCCACCGGCTTGCGCCGTCGCCGTCATGCCGCCGAGGGTGATGTGCACCGCGAGATGCTCGATGCCGAGCGCCTTGGCCAGTGCGCCCATGGCGTCGCGCACGCGGAAGGCGGTGTCGCCCGAGCGCAGCATCGCCGCGCCGAAGCGCAGCAGGACGTCGAGCGCCGCCGCGAGGTTCAAGCCGTACGGAGCCCCAGCACTTCGGCGGTGTCCTTGCGGACACGCTCGACCAACGCGGCATCGGTCTTCAGGTCGCCGCCGTAGGACGGGATCATCTCCTTGATCTTGGGCACCCAGTGGCCGACGAGCTGCTTGTGGAAGCAGTTCTCCAGCATGTGCACCATGATCCATACGGCGGTCGAGGCGCCCGGCGAAGCGCCGAGCAAGGCGACCAGCGAGGAATCGGCCGAGTGCACGATCTCGGTGCCGAACTCCAGCGTCCCCGTCTTCAGCTTGCTGTGCTTGATGATCTGCACGCGCTGGCCGGCGACGTCGAGTTCCCAGTCGCTTTCCTGCAGGTTCGGATAGAACTCGCGCAGCGCCTTGTAGCGGTCCTCCTTGGTCTGGAAGACCTGCCCCACCAGGTATTCCTCGAGCGCGAAGTTGTCCCGTCCCACCGCCAGCAGCGGCAGGATGTTGTCGGGCCGGATCGACAGCGCCAGGTCGAACAGCGAGCCGTGCTTCAGGAACTTGGTCGAGAAGCCGGCATAGGGGCCGAACAGCAACCACCGCTTGCCGTCGATGATGCGCGTGTCGAGATGAGGCACCGACATCGGCGGCGAGCCCGCGGCGGCCATGCCGTAGACCTTGGCGTCGTGGCGGTCGGCGATCTCGGGCTTTCCGCAGCGCAGCCAGATGCCGCTCACCGGGAAGCCGGCGAAGCCCTTGGCCTCCGGGATGCCGGACTTCTGCAGCAAGGTTATCGCGGCCCCACCGGCGCCCAGGAAGACGTAGCGCGCGCCGATGCGGCGGGTCTCGCCGGTTGTCTCGTCGCGCACGTCCAGCCACCAGCCGTCGCCGGTCGGACGGCGCTGCAGGTCGGTGACCTCCTGCTGGAAATGGACGCTGAAATGCTCCTGCCTCTTCAGGTAGTTCATCAGGTTGGTGGTGAGCGCGCCGTAGTTGACGTCGGCCCCGCTCACGATGCGGGTGGCGGCGACGACCTGGCCGGGGTCGCGGCCCTCCATGATCAGCGGCGCCCACTCGGCGATCTGCCGGTGGTCCTGGGTGAACTCCATGCCGTGATAGCAGTGATGGGCGCTCATCGCCGCGTGGCGCTTCTTCAGGAAGGCCGCCCGATCCTCGCCGATCACGAAGCTCATGTGCGGCACGGGATGGATGAAGGAATCGGGCGAGGCGATGGCGCCCTTGCGGATCAGGTACGACCAGAACTGGCGCGACATGTCGAACTCGACATTGACCTCGAGCGCCTTGGCGATATCGACCGTGCCGTCCGGGCGCATCGGCGTGTAGTTCAGTTCGCAGTTGGCGGCGTGACCGGTGCCGGCATTGTTCCAGGGGCCCGAGCTCTCCTGTGCCTCGCCGGGCAGGCGCTCGATCATCTCGATGCGCAGGCGCGGCTGCAGTTCCTTCAGGAACACCGCCAGCGTGGTGCTCATGATGCCGGCGCCAACCAGGACGATGTCCGCGCTCGTTGCCTCGTTGTTGTCGCTCATGCGATCTCCCCGCCTAGGCCTGGCTGCCGGCGCGCTTGAAAGGAACATTCACCCCGGGCTCGAGCACGACATAGAGGCGCCGCCACGGCTCGTCGTTGACCAGCTTCCAGCTATGGCCGCCGCCGGTCGTATCCTCGGCCAGCAGGATCTCGCCCGGCTCCAGGATGAAGTGCTGGCCGCCGCGGGTCTGGAAGTCGAGCTTGCCGCTCAGCGTGATCACCAGCTGGCGGACCGGCGCGGTGTGCCATTCGAAGGTGCCGCCCGAGCGGGTTTCCTGGAAGGAGGCGTGCGTGGCGCCGAGCTTGCCGGTCAGGAAGTCGCCGCGGGTACCGGGCTCGAGAGCGATGACCCCCTCCTCGGCATGCGAATTCTGGTCCTCGCCGGTCCACAGACGCACACACCGGATCATCCTTCGCCCCTCGCTCGTCCCTGCGGCCACGACCGGGCGCGACCGTAGTATGGGGCTGTCCGGCAGGCAAGAAAGCGGACGGGGGATGGCCTATCGCATGTGTTCCCAGAGGTCGCGTTCGTCCTCGTGCCGGCCAAACTCGACGCCCTTGAAGTCGCCGCGCGACACCACGCCCAGTATCTTGCCGTCGCGCACCAGCGGGACATGGCGGAAGCCGCCGTCCCACATCAGGCGCAGGGCGTCGATCGCCGTCTCCTCGGGCTTGAGCGTGATCGGATTGCGGGTCATGACCTCCCCCAGTGCCGTGGTGGCCGCGGGCCGGCCTTCGGCAAGGACGCGGCAGATCGCGTCGCGGCCGGTGAAGATGCCGGCCAGGCGGCCGGCGGCGTCGGTGACCAGGACCGAGCCGGCCCGGGTGTCGCGCATGGCCGTGCAGGCGTCCTTCACCATGGCCTTCTCGTCCATGACCAGGGGGCGTTGCTCGAGGATGACGTCCGATAGCTTGCGCATGTGTTGTTCCATTCGGATGGTCGAGGCGGCAGCTTGGTGGCCGCCGAGCCGCCTCAGGGGATGACGATCGCCGGAAGCACCTGGTTCCCGAACGTCAGGGTGATGGTGTTGTTGCTGCCCACGACGGCGCTGACCGAGGGATTGCCCACGGAATCGCTTCCGGCGGGCTTGTTGATCGGCACCGCCTTGAGGATGGCGCCGCCCGAGGCCTTGTCGAAGTAGGTGGCGGTGACGTGGCCGGTCGCATTCTCCCGCGCCGCGGTTATGGCCAGGATGATGGTGCCGTCCGGGCTGCGGAAGAAACGCGGGTCGTAGGTCTGCGAGATCGGCGGCGTGAGACGAGGCACCTGGATCGCGATCGGATAGGGCGAGCCCTTGAAGGCGCTGCCGTTGTCGAGATCCTGCAGCAGGAGCCTCGGGCCTGCCGTATTGCCGGGGTCGAACACCAGCCCGACGTCGCAGCCGCTGAAGCCCGCGCCTCCGTAGGACTGGAAGACGCGCGTCGTGCCGGCGACGGTGAACGTGTAGCTGTCGTGGAACGTGGCCGACGAGCCGATCGGCGCGTTTCCCGGCAGCCGTTGATAGGTAGCGCGGTAGGCATCGCCGCCGCTCGGCGTGACCTCCACCCTTGCCGTGCCGGCGCTGCAGCTGTGGGTCGAGTGCTGATGCAGCACCTGGCTCGTGATCTCACTGAACCCGCCGGTCTGGCGGGCGACCGAGAAGGCGACGTCGTTGCTCTGCCCGGCGCCGCTCGTCACCTTGAGACGCGTCGGACCGAAGGCCGCCTGCGACGGCACGACGGCTGTCAGCGTGCCGGCGCTGCAGGCGGACGGCGTGACGCTGACGCCAGCGAACGTCAGGGTGTTGGACGTGCAGGTTGGATCGAACCGGGTTCCCGACACGGTGATCTTCCCGCCTTTCTGTTGCAACGCCGGGCTGACGCCGGTGATCTGGGCCGGGCCGGAAGCCGCCGCGACGGTCACCCGGAAATCGTCGTGCGCCGGCTCGATGCCGCTGGCCGTGCCGTTCGCCGTCGCCGTGAAGCTGCCGGCCGTCGCGGCCGGCCCGGCCTTGAAGGTGGCCGTGGCGCTGGCGCCGGGCACGACCAGGGTCGAAGGCGATGCGGTCACGCCGTTGGGTAGCGCGAACGTCACGGTGACGGGGCCGGTGAAACCGCCCTGACGCGCCACGCCGACGGTCGCCTGGTGCGAGCCGTTCTGGACCAGGGGCACCGGATCGGGTGTCACGTTCACCGAGAAGGCGCGGCAGGTCGCCTTGCCGTAGGTCTTGAAGACATAGTCCCGGTTGGCGTTGCCGGTACCGGCGAAGATATAGAAGCCGCCGGGGTATGGATCGCCTTCCTCGTAGCGCCACCAGAAGACGTTCTTGCCCGAGTCCCGGACGTCGAGGACGACGGCGCTGCGCGGCACCTCGACGCCGCCCGCCGGCATGTCGAACCGCCAGTAGCCGTCGAAGCCTTCGGGGATGGCGGCCGTCACCTTGGCGTAGACGCGCGCGCTGTAGAGATCGCCGACCGTCAGCGTCACCTGGTCGCCGCCGCGGCCGCGGTTGCCGGTCGTCAGGCCGACATCGACCCGCGTCAGGCAGCCCAGCGTCGGCATCACGGTCTGCGCTGACTGGACCGTGATGTGATGGGCGCCACCGCCCGGCTGGGCGGGAGCGTTCGCCTGGTCGATCGTGTCGGCCGCGGCCATCCTCAGCGCCGGCAACAGCAGAAGCAGGCAGCAGACGAACGCGCGCGCCCGGCGTTGCACGGTCTGCATGACATCACGAGCACGGAACCCGTCATTGGGGGCCATGTGCACCTCTCGAGGCCGAACGGTTTCAGCCTAGTCGGGCCACCGAGCGCTGCCTTGAGCCAGGTCAAGGAGGAGCGGCTTTGCGAACCCGCCGGAAGCGACGGGGCACAACGGAAGTGACAAACGGGGTGGGGGAAAGCTAAGAAATGCCCACGTCCCCGTAGCTCAGCTGGATAGAGCAGCGGTTTCCTAAACCGGAGGTCGGAGGTTCGAATCCTCTCGGGGACGCCAACCTTGCCCTACAGCGTCGACTCCAGCCGCGTGTTCATCGGCAGCTCCGCGACGGACGCCGTGTCGGGCAGCGTCAGCAGGAAGCTCACCGTGTGAGCGATCGTCGCGGGCTTCATGCGGCCGGCGGGCGGCGTGGCGCCGGCAAGGCCGGCGATCAGGTCGGTCTCCACCGCGCCCGGGCAGAGCGCGGTGACGCGCACGCCGTCGTCCCAGCCGGCGAACTTGGCGGCATGGCTCAGGACCAGCACGGCGTGCTTGGTCATTACATAGCCGATCGACGAGGTGGCGTCGCGGAAGCGCTTGGCGTCGGTCGAGGCGATGTTGACCACCCGGCCGTGCCCCGCCTTGCGCAGGTGCGGCAGGGCGAGCCGCAGCAGGCGGAACGGCGCCATCACGTTCACGCTCCACATCTCGTTCATCGCCGCCTCGTCGCCCTCGTCGAAGCGCACCATGCGCAGGATTCCGGCGTTGTTGATCAACGCATCGATGCGTCCGAAGCGCTCGACGGTGGCGTCGATCCAGCGTTTCGCCGAAGCCGGGTCGAGCGCATCGAAGCGCGCCGTCATCACGCGCGCCTGGTCATGCGTCCCGAGGGCGGCGCTCGTCGCGTCGGGGTCGCGCGCGCCCAGCGACAGGGTGTAGCCGTCGGCATGGAGTCGCCGCGCGATCGCTGCGCCGATGCCGCGCGAGGCGCCCGAGATCAGGACGACGCGACCTTCGGGGGCAAGCAGCTCGTCGCTCATCAGAACAGCCCCTGATAGACGCCGCCGTCGTTGACGATGTTCTGGCCGGTCATGAAGCCCGCCTGTGCGCTGCAAATGTAGGCGATCAGGTCGCCGCATTCGCCGGGATCGGCGAAGCGTCCGGCCGGGCAGGTCTTCAGCCGGTTCTCGACGATCGCCTCGTAGGTCGTATTGCCGCGCTTGGCATGGCCGTGAAGGTTGGTGTGCAGGGCATCGGTGTCGAACAGGCCGGGGCACACCGTGTTGATCGTGACATTGTGCGGGATCAGCTCGCGCACCATCGACGCCACCGCGCCCGACAGCGCGAGCCGCGCGGCATGGCTGTGCGCGAAACCGACCTGCGGGAATTTTATGAAGCTCACCGACATGTTGACGATGCGCCCGAAGCGGCGTTCGCACATGCCCGGCGCCACCTTCTGGATGAACTGCACCGACGAGAGGAAGTGCACGTCGAGCCAGCGCTGCCATTCTTCCTTCGGCCAGGTCCGGAAGTCGCCCGGCACCTGACGGACGCCCGGATTGTTCACCAGGATGTCGGGCTCGGGGCAGGCGGCGAAGGCAGCGTCCCGCCCGCCGTCGGTATTGATGTCGGCCGCCACCGCCGTGACCTGCACGCCGGTAGCGCAGCGCAGCTCCTCGGCGGTGCGCTCGAGCGCATCGGCGGTGCGCGCGACCAGCGTCACGTCCACGCCTTCGCGCGCCAGGGAAAAGGCGGCCGCGCGCCCCAGGCCGCGACTGGCGGCGCAAACAATGGCCTTGCGGCCGCGAAGTCCGAGATCCATGGGTCCTGCGAACGGAAAAGGGTGCTGCCGACTACTCGGCAGCGACCGCCGTTGGAGCGAACGAGCCTGCGAGCAGGCGCGGCGGCACGCGGAAGCGGCCGGCGATGTCCTTGAGCTGCTCGCGTTCGGTGATGACCTCGGCGCGATCGCCGCTCACCAGCACCGTGGCGGGCAGCAGTTGCGCGTTGTAGCGCGCCGCGCAGGATTCGGTGTAGCCGCCGGCGTCGAGGAAGGCCACGTAGTCGCCGCGCGACAGCGGCGGCATCTTGCGATGCGCGCCGACCTCGTCGGAGTTGCACAGCGGCCCCACCAGGTCGACGGTCTCGGTCGCCTCGCGATCGGCGCCGACCACCGGAACGGCGTGATAGTACCAGTCGAGCACCGCCGCCCAGGACAGGTGGTTGGTCGACAGGTCCATGTTGACCCATTTCTTGCGCGTGCCGTCCTTGATGGCGCCGACCTGGCCGATGGCGAGGCCGGCCGGTCCGGAGAGCGCGCGGCCTGGCTCGAGCCGTAGCTTGGGCAGCGGCAGGCCGAGCTTCTTGGCCTCCTCCTTGATCGCCTCGCAGCACAAGCGGGCATAGTCCTTGGCCGTCGGCGCCTTGTCGTCGTCGAGCTGGCCGCGCGGGCCCGTGCCGTACCACTTGCCGAAGGTCCAGCCGCCGCCGATGTCGATGGTGGGCGGCGTCCACCCGCTGTTGTCGCGGAGGTAGCCCGACCAGGTGATCATCTCGCGCGCCATCACGGCGAAGCTCGTCGGGTCGTTGGACATGCGGCTGAGATGGAAGTGCGTCTCCTTCAGCTTGAGGTGCTTGCTCGCCTGGGCGCGCTTGATGATCGCCACGGTCTGCTCGCGCGACATGCCCCACTTGGTACTGTCGCTCTGCTCCTTGAGCGAGCCCGGGCCGTGCATGGCGACGCCGCGGTACTTGGCCAGCGGCTCGAGGTCGAGCTTGAGACGGATGCCGATGTCGGCGTCCTTGCCCAGCCGCTTGCAGACCGCCTCGATGCGGTCGAGCTCGTCCATCGCGTCGATGTTGATGCAGAGGCCGTTCTGCACCGCCATCTCGAGCTCCTCGGTCTGCTTGTTGGAGCCGTTCAGCACCAGCGTCTTGGGATTGGTGCCGGCGAGCAGCGCGAGATACATCTCATTGACGCCGAAACAGTCGCCGCCCGCGCCTTCCTGGTTCATGATGTGGCGGATGGCCAGCCCGTTGCTCGACTTGTTGGCAAACAGGATCTCGACGTCGGGATACTCGGCGCGGAAGGCGTCGCGGAACTGCCGGTAGGTGTAGCGGAACTGCGATTCCGAGATGATGAACAGCGGCGTGCCGAAGCGGTCGGCCAGCGTCTTGACGTCGCAATCCTCGACCCAGAGGTTGCCGTTCGGGCCGATGCCGTAGAACTCGCCGTAATTCACCTTGTACTTGCGGGGCGTGAGCTGCGCGGACATGGGAAGTCTCCTTTGAAGAATTTCGACGTCCTCCCCTTCGCGGATCCCGCGAAGGGGAGGGAGGCTGTGATCTACGCGGCGCTGCGCTGCGCGCCTTCATTCAGCAAACCGAGCTCGACCAGGCCGCGGCGCAGGCCGGCCAGCGGCTCGCCGGCCAGCGGCCGGAGCGGCGGGCGCAACTTGCCGCCGGGCAGGCCGAGCATGTCCATGGCGGCCTTGGTCGCGGGATAGAGCGTGCGGCCGCCGGTCGTGAACAGCGTGGTGAGCCGCACGCCCATCTCCTGCAGCCGGCGGGCCTCGTCGATCTTGCCGTCGCGTGCGGCGTAGTAGAGGTCGAGACAGCCCGGCGCCCACATATTGGGGAAGCAGTCGATCACGCCGTCGGCGCCGGCCTGCACCGCGGGCACGCCGAATACCGAGGACGGCCCGCAGAACACGCGCAGGCGATCCTGCACCGCGATCGCCGTGGCGTAGTAGTTGTTCCAGTCGCCCGAGCTTTCCTTGACGCCCACGATGCAGTCGAGGTCGGCCAGGCGCCGCACGAGGGCGGGGCTGAGGGCGTTCACCGCGTTGCCCGGGATGTTGTAGAGCATGACGGGCCCGTCGACGGCCTTCGACAGCGCCTCGTAGTGGGCGAAGATCTCGTCGTCGTTCAGCTTCACGAAGTAGGGCGGCAGCACCAGCCCGCCGTCGCAGCCCGCGTCGTGGGCGGCGCGGGTCAGCGCGATGGTGTCCTCGATGCGGACGGCACCGGAGCCGGCGATGACGAAGCCGCGTCCGGCCATCGCCTTGACGCCCATCTTGAAGAGCGCGATGCGCTCTTCCAGCGACATCGCCCAGAACTCGCCGGTGCAGCCGCCGATCACGATGCCGGTGGCTCCCTTGGACATCAGAATGTCGATGTTCTTGGCCAGCAGGCGCTCGTCGATCGCGCCACGGTCGTCGAACGGCGTGACGATCGCCGGGATGGGTCCCCACCATTTGACACTATTGCGGTCCATGTGCGTCTTGCTCCGTTCTGAAATGACTATGCGACGAGACTGGGGGCGGCGGCCGACGGCAGGTCGGCATTCAGCCGGCGTCCACCTTCGGCCGCGAAGAAATGCAGCTTCGCGGCATTCAGGGTGAGGCCGACGGGCTGGCCCGGCGCGAGCTGGACATCGGGGCCGACGCGACCGACCACCGTGTGGTCCATCAAGTCGAAGAACACGATGCTCTCGTGGCCCGTCGGCTCGACGACCTTCACCGTCGCGCGCTCGCCGTCGGTGGCCAGGCCGACATCCTCGGATCGCACGCCGAGGACCACGGCCGTGCCCTCGTCGCGCAACGCATCCGGGCGGACGAGCGGCCGCGGCAGCTTGAGCGACAGGCGGCCGGCCTCGAAGGCCAGCCGGTTGCCGTCGGGTCGCAGCGTGCCTTTGATGAAATTCATCGCCGGCGTGCCGATGAAGCCCGCGACGAACAGGCTGATCGGCCGCCGATAGATCTCCTGCGGCGTGTCGAACTGCTGCAGCCGGCCCTGGTCGAGCACGGCGATGCGGTCGGACATGGTCATCGCCTCGAGCTGGTCGTGCGTGACGTAGATCATCGTCTTGCCGATGCGCTGGTGCAGCTCGATCAGCTCGGCGCGCATGTGGGCGCGCAGCTTGGCGTCGAGGTTGCTGAGCGGCTCGTCGAGCAGGAAGGCGGCCGGGTTGCGCACCAGGGCGCGGCCGAGCGCGACGCGCTGCTGCTGGCCGCCCGAGAGCTGGCGCGGCTTGCGGTCGAGCAGCGCCTCGAGCTGGAGCTGGGCGGCCGTGCGCCTTACCTGTTCGCGGCGCTGCGCCCGGGGCACGCCGCGCTTGCGCAGCGGGTACTCGATGTTCTGCGCCACCGTCATGTGCGGATAGAGCGCATAGGACTGGAACACCATGGCGAGGTCGCGCTCGCCGGGCGGCAGCTCGTTGACGACGCGGTCGCCGACGCTGATCGAGCCGCGCGTCGGCTGCTCGAGCCCGGCCAGCATGCGCAAGGTCGTCGTCTTGCCGCAGCCCGACGGCCCGAGCAGGCTCACGAACTCGCCCGACTGGATCGCGAGGTCGAGCTCCTCGAGCGCGACGAAGGCGCCGAAGGCCTTGTGGACGCGATCGAAAGTCACCTTGGCCATGACGCCCTCAACCCTTGACGCCGCCCGCGCCGAAGCCGCGGGTCAGGTGCTTCTGCAGGAACGCGAAGACGACGATCACCGGTACGCTCATCATCACCGAGGCTGCCATCAGCATCGACCATTCGATGTGGAAAGAGGTCACCAGCATGGTGATCACGCCGGTGGTGAGCGTGCGCGATGAATCCTGGTTCACCAGCACCAGGGCGAACAGATATTCGTTCCATGCCAGGATGAAGGTGAAGACGGCGGTCGAAATGATGCCGGGCAGCGCCTGCGGCAGGATCACGTCGAAGAAGGCGCCCATGCGCGAGGCGCCGTCGACCATGGCGGCGGCCTCGAGATCCTGCGGGATCCCGGCCATGAACGAGCGCAGCAGCCAGAGCGCGAACGGCAGTGCGAAGGTCGTGTAGGCCACCGTCAGGCTGAACAGCGTGTTGGCGATGCCCAGCCGCACCAGCATCAGGTAGAGCGGGATGATCAGCACCACCGAAGGCAGCAGGTAGGTGAACAGCACGAGCTGCGCCAGCCGCTCGCGGCCGGGATAGGCGAAGCGCACCAGGCTGTGCGCCCCCAGCACGCCGACGGCAATCACCAGCGCCGTCGTGGCGACCGAGACGATCACCGAGTTGCCGAAATAGGTCAGGAACTTGGTCTCGACCAGGAGCTTGCGGTAGTGCTCGAAGGTGACGTCGCCCGGCAGCAGGCTGGGCGGGATGCGGAACAGCTCGGTCTGCGGCTTGAGCGAGGTGACGATCGTCCAGATCAGCGGGAATGCCACGACGAGCACGACCGCCCAGGCGACCAGGTTGAACAGGAGCCGGGAGACACCGCGCTTCATCGCTCGCCGTCCGTCGGCCGGCCGTAGCGGAAATAGAGGACCATGAAGCCCAGCATGAACAGCATCATCAGCACGGCGACCGCCGAGGCCGCGCCCATCTCGTTGAGCGAGAAGGCCTGCTTGTAGACCAGCAGGGGCAGCGTCTGGGTTGCCGTCACCGGTCCCCCGCCGGTCAGCAGGTAGATCAGGTCGAACTCCTTGAAGTCCCAGATGCCGCGCAGGAGGATCACGATGAACAGCACCTCGCGCAGCTGCGGCAGGGTGATGTCGAAGAAGCGGCCCCAGGCGCCGGCGCCGTCCATGGTGGCGGCTTCGTAGAGATGGTCCGGGATGGTCTGCAGGCGGGCCAGGACGCTGATCACGACGAAGGGGAAGTACTTCCAGGCGCCGACCAGGATGACGCTGACCATGGCGTTGGGCATCTGGCCGATCCAGTCGATCGGCATCGACATCAGGCCCGCCCACATCATGGCGTGGTTGAGGATGCCGTAGAGGTCGTTGAACACCCAGCGCCAGACCAGCACGGCGACGACGGTCGACATGAAATAGGGGAACAGGATCAGGCTGCGCGCCAGCGAGCGGAACACGATGTTCTGGTGCAGCAGCAGCGCCAGCGCCACGCCCAGCACGACCTGCAGGAAGAGCGTGCCCGCGGTCCACACGACGTTGACCCAGAAGGCGTTCCAGAATTCGCCCGAGGCCAGCAGCTCGGCGTAGTTGTCGAGGCCGACCCAGCGGCCCTTGAGGGTCGGCGTGTAGATCGAGAACAGGCTGAGATAGATCGCCGACACCAGCGGATAGACGATCACGGCGCAGAAGATCAGCAC
>JAEWIV010000530.1 GCA_023386865.1 Pseudomonadota bacterium | reverse complement strand
GGCTCCTGCATGACGATCTTGCCGCCGGCGAGCCACGCCGCGTCGAGCAGCGCCAGCGGCACGCGCGTCGTCTTGCCGGCGCCCGGCGGCGCGACGAGGACGGCGGCGTTGCGCGCCACCAGCGCCTCTTTCAGGCGCGGCAGCGCTTCGTCGACGGGAAGCGAGTCCATTTGCGGCGGGCTTATAGCATGATGAGTAGCGTGCTCCCGGCAAGGAGTGGCATGATCCGGCAAAGGAGCGAGGGAACGCCGTGCTGAAACTCACCTTCTGCCTGCGGCGGTTGCCGTCATTGAGCCTGGAAGGGTTCCAGGACTACTGGCTGAACAAGCACGGGCCGCTGGTCAGGACCCTGCAGCCGGTGCTGGGCATGACCCGCTACGTGCAGCTCCATCGGCTGTCGGGCGACATGGCCGACGGCATGCGGCGCTCGCGCGGCGCGCCCGAGCCCTATGACGGCGTGGCCGAGCTGTGGTGGCAGAGCGAGGAGACCTGGCGCGCCGCTGCGCGCAATCCCGAGGCGCGCGAGGCCAACCGCCTGCTGCTGGAGGACGAGAAGAAGTTCATCGATCTCGCCAACTCCCCCCTGTGGCTCAATCGCGAGGAGATGATCTACGGCGAGCAGTGGGGGCGGCGGTGATACGGCGCCGGTTCCTCGGCGCCGCGGCCGCATCGATGCTGGCCGGGCCCGCCGTCGCCCAGAACTGGCCTGGCAAGCCCGTCCGCCTCGTCGTCGGCTACTCGGCCGGCGGCGGCAACGATCTCATCGCGCGCATCGTCGCGGCAAAGCTGCAGGACAAGCTCGGCCAGCCCATCGTGGTCGACAACAAGCCGGGCGCGCAGTCGATCGTGGCGGCCGAGCTGGTCGCCAAGGCGGCGCCCGACGGCTACACGCTGCTGGTCGCGCCGAGCGGGCCGATGACCATCAATCCCGCCGTCTATGCCAAGCTGCCCTACGCGCCGGAGAAGGACTTCGCGCCGATCTCGCTGCTCGCCGAGTTCCCCCTGCTGCTGGTGGTCGGCGCCGCCCAGCCGATCAAGTCGGTGCGCGAACTGATCGACTATGGTCGTGCCAACCCCGACAAGGCCAACTACGCCTCGAGCGCCACGCCCTTCCAGCTCGCCGCCGAGCTGTTCAACCAGCGCACCGGCTCTAAGTTCCAGCACATCCCCTATCGTGGCAGCGGCGACGCCGCGCAGGCCGTCGCGTCGGGGCAGGTCCTGATGACCATCGCCGATACGGGTCCGATTTCCGGGTTGCTCAGCGCCGGCAGGCTGCGGGCGCTTGCCATCACCACGGACAAGCGCGACGCGGCCTTCCCCGACGTGCCGACGCTCGCCGAAGCCGGCGTGCCCGGCATGGCGATCTCGCTGTGGACCGGCCTGGTGGCGCCGGCCGGCACGCCGCCCGAGATCGTGGCGCTCCTCAACAAGGCGGTCATCGAGACCCTGGCGCTGGCCGAAGTGCGTACCGCGCTGGAGAAGATCGCGGTCGCGCCGCGCGGCACCACGCCTGACCAGTACCGTGTCCTGATCGCCCGCGACGCGGCGCGCTGGAAGACGGTGGCCGCCAACGCCAACATCAAGCTCGAATGAGTACGACCAGCTGAGTGAGGACGCGATGGACAGCATCAACGAAGCCCGCCGCTCGGCCGCCCACTACTTCCTCGAAGGCCTGAGCGAGATCGGCTGCGACTACGTCTTCTGCAACTTCGGCACCGACCATGCGCCGATCATCGAGGCGATGGCCGCCTTCAAGCGCGACGGCCGCAAGGCGCCCAAGACGGTCCTTTGCCCGCACGAGATCACGGCGGCGCACATGGCGGCCGGCTACTTCCTCGCCACCGGCCGCGGCCAGGGCGTGATGGTGCATGTCGACTCCGGCACCGCCAACTCGGCGATGGCGCTGCACAATATCTGCCGTGCCCGCATCCCCGTGCTGCTGATGGCCGGCCGCGCGCCCTACACCACGCGTGGCGAGCTCCTGGGCTCGCGCGACACCTACGTGCACTTCATCCAGGAGCCGTTCGACCAGGCGGCGCTGGTGCGGCCTTACACCAAGTGGGAATACAACCTGCCCTCCGGCGTCGTCGCCAAGGAGGCGCTGCGCCGCGCCCACACCGTGATGATGAGCGACCCCAAGGGACCGGTCTACATGACCTTCCCGCGCGAGACGCTGACCGAGCTGTGGTCGGAGGGCCAGATCCGCTCCTATCCCGAGGAGCGTTTTCGCGCCGCGCCGGTCGGCGCCGTCGATGCCCAGTCGGTCGAGGCGATCGCCACGCGGCTCCTCGCGGCGGAGAGGCCGCTTCTCATCACCGCCTACTCGGGGCGCAATCCCGACGCGGTCGCGCTGCTCAACGAGCTGGCGCAGTTCGCCGGTATACGCGTCGTCGAGTTCAGCCCGGTCCATGTCAACCTGCCGCACGATTCGCCGTGCCATGGCGGCTTCATGCCGGCCAAGGCGCTGGCCGATGCCGACGTCGGCCTGCTGGTCGACGTCGACGTGCCGTGGATCCCCAAGGACATGCCGGACAACCCCTCTACCTGGTGGGCGCATGTCGACGTCGATCCCGAGAAGCGCGCCATTCCGATGTGGACCTTCCCGGCCCACCTGCGCCTGCAGGGCGACAGCCGCCGCTTCTATGCCGACCTGCTCGCCGCCCTGAAGTCCGGGGCCGACGCTGCCTTCAAGGCGCGGGCCGCGGCGCGCGTGAAGGCGATGGCCGAGGAAGGCAGGGCGCGCCGCGACCAGGCGGCGAAGCTCGCCGTCGACCCTGGGGTCGCGGGCGAGATCAATCCGCACCATTTGTGCGCGGCGATCGCGCGGGCGCTCGATCCGTCGGACGTGATCATCAACGAGGCGATCCGCAACGGTCCCGTGGTCCTGCAGCAGATGCCGCGCACCAGGCCGGGCAGCTT
>JAEWIV010000525.1 GCA_023386865.1 Pseudomonadota bacterium | reverse complement strand
GGACCAGCTGGGCGTCGTGGCCAGCTCTCCGTGATGCGGCAGGCGCTCGAGCTTTGCGTGTAGCCGGTCGCGTTCTAAAGGTCCTCGGGCAGAACCTCATACGAGCCTCTGCGCCCACGCTCGTATACCTTGGTTGCCGTGGCGTAGATCCGCTCGCGATTGAGATCGAAGGCCTTCAGCAGCCCCGGCTCGTCGAAGGGCATGTCGGGCTGGATCTGCTTCAGGGCGAGTTCGCCGATGAAGAACGGCGCTTCCAGGGCGCCGTCATGCCCCGAGAAGCGCACGGCATGCACGGCCCCGTCGTAGAAGCGGCATTCGTTGGGAAAGCCCAGCGCCATCGACCCTTCGCCACCTTCAGACGATCGATACCTCTAGGGAAACGCCGGAGACGCCGGGATGTTGCTGAAGGCCCAAGGCGACGGCAAGCCCCCTGGATGGTAAGCTGTACGGGCGACCTGCCAACAAGGGCGTGGCGGGACCTGGAAACAGGGCCACTGATCCGACTCATGAACGACGCCGGCAGACGACTGGGCTCGCTCCTTCTTGCCTGCATCGCCTTCGCGGTGCCCGGTCCGCTGGCCGCACAGCAGCGCGCCATGGTGCCGGTGACGATCGACGGCGAACAGGTGAGGCTGGCCACCATCACCTACAAGCCGCCCGGCAACGGGCCGTTCCCGACCTTGATCTTCCATCACGGCTCGACCGGTCGCGGTCGCGATCCGGCGCTGTTCGAGCGGCCTTACGATCTCAAGGCGCTGGCCGCCTGGTTCACGGCGCGCGGCTGGGCCGTCATCCTGCCGCAGCGCCGCGGTCGCGGTGGCTCGGAGGGCGTCTACGACGAAGGCTTCGAGCCCGACCGCGCCCAGGGCTACAGCTGCGACCCGGCGCTGGCGCTCGCCGGCGCCGAACGCGCCTTGAGCGACATCGATGCCATCATGCCGGCGCTGCTGGCGCGGCCCTTTGTCGATCGCGAGCGGGTCGCCGTCGGCGGGGTATCGCGCGGCGGCCTCCTGGCCGTTGCCTGGAGCGGCCGACAGCCGGCGGTGCCGCGCGCGGCCATGAATTCGTCGGCGGATGGCTGAGCGACCGTTGCCCTGCCATCGATGACGTCAATGCCGAGCTCTTCCGTCGCGGCAGTGCCTTCAAGCGGTCGGCGCTCTGGCTCTACGGCTACGGCGATTCCCACTATTCGCTGCGGCACAGCCGGAAAAACTTCAACGCCTTCCGCGCCGCCGGCGGCAAAGGCGCGTTCCGCGAATACGTCCTCCCGGAGGGAATCGACGGTCATCAGCTTGCCGCCGTGCCGGACCTTTGGACCGTCGCGCTCGAAAGCTACCTCACCGACCACGACCTGCCGGCCAAGGTCCCCGAGGCGGTGGCGATCGACGGCAACACGGTCAAGAGGGACGGCGTCACCTACAGGCTCTGGGGCATCGACGCGCCCGAGCTCGACCAGCGCTGCTATCCGCAGGGCTGGCGCGCCGGCTTCGTCGCCGCCCGCGCGCTCGCCGCCATGATCGAGCGACGCCCTGTCATCTGCGAGCCCAAGGGCGAGGACGCGCACCGACGCACGGTGGCGCTGTGTCGTGTCGAGGGACGGGACCTTGGCGCCGCCATGGTCGTGTCCGGCATGGCGCTCGCGGTCACCGCCGACGGCGGTGACTACGTCGAGCAGGAGATGCAGGCGATGCGGGCGCGCGTCGGCATGCATGGCCACGCCTGCCTCACGCCGTCGGAGTGGCGAGCGCAACGACGACTGACGCATTGAGTGCTGTCATTGCAGTCGCATGAAGTGGTCATGACGACTTCATGCAGTCGCGCGCAGTAATCTCGGTGATCGGTGACTCTCGGTGGGTTCAGTCGAGGCGATTGCCAACTGCCCCCGGATTGCCCGCTCCCACGTCCATCCAAACCTTCTGGCCTCTGCTCGAAGCTCCAGGCGCCAAAGCATCCATGCCGAAGAGATCACTGTGGCAAGCACCAGCAGGGACGCCACCCACGGTGCGCCGCGCAGCGGGCCGATACCGAAGCGAATGGTCAGGAACCATGCTGCGGTCAACGTCGCTGCACCGACGACCGCGGCGGCTGCATGAGGCCGGCGGTCGTCGGCATCGAACCATATCACGAGCCCGTGGATGGCCAGCGTGAAGGGCGCGCTCTCGGTGGCGGATATCGAGGGCATGATCGACGAGACGAAGCAGCGTCAGAAGCTGAAGGGACCGCGGCAGACCGAATAATTACTATAGTGGGGAAATATATACTGTCGTTATTGGCAGGATGGATCGTCCGCTGTACCCTGTCCGCTCGCCTTCACTGCAGGGAGCGCCTATGTTCAACGTTCGGCCCAATTTGCGTGTCCCCGGCTTCAACGTTCGGGAGCCGGAGGAAGAAATTCCCGGGTTTCGCCTCAACGCAGACGGCACGATTGGCAAACCGCCGATGACCACCGCAAAGTCCGATGGCAATCCATTCGACATCTTCGAACCGCAACCCCTGGCGGCTTGGCCACCGCCGTACCTCGCGTCTGATCCCGACCCCTTGGCCGACCAGGTATCCCCTCGGCGTGACCAACCACAAATGTCGCGGGACGTGATTCCAATATGCACCTTGCTTGGGAGAAGTCCCGAAGTGTGCGTATACCGGTGTGAGAACGGAGCGAACGTGGGGACACCCAACCGTGGCTACTGCCCAAGCATTATCAGGCAGCCGCCGTGGCTCGGCTCCAGGAGCTAGTCTAGACGGCTCCTTCGTTTTGAAGCAGGTGGCCTTTGACCGACATGCCTGACCTTGGCGGGTTTGAGATGGCGACGCAGATCGAATCGACCGTGGACGGTCGCGTCATTCTCTGGTTCTTCAGAATAGATCGCGATCGCGGCCTCTGGATCCAGGTACAGGTTACGTTGGTCGGCGCGAGCCTGAAGCAGGCTAACCTGGAAATCCTTCAGACCATGCCGAAGTTACGGTCCTGGACGCAAAGAACCGTCAGCACCGATCCGCAACGGATGGAGTTCAAGCTGGACTTTGAGCCCGGCACTTTGTGTTACGACTGCGAAGACGTCGTCTGCTCCGAATTCGCCCGCAAAGTCCACATGGCGCCGGAGGTGAACGAGTGAGCCAGCTTCGACAGTATGAGAACTGGTCGATCGATCGGCTCTCTCTCAGTCTCAGCCTTGTGAGCCTGGACGTGGCCCGACACTCGGCGACCTCAGACGAGGACTTGGCCACGCTTCCTCAAAGATCGAGGGTAAGGATTTGCTTTACAGGGGTCGAACGAATTCTGCTTTCCGATTTCTCGGCGGGCGAGATCATTCATGATGTCGAGCACAGGGATACGACGGGGAAGACGGCGTACAGGTTCACGCTGTCCGGCCGTTCGTTTATCGAGATTACCGCGGCAGGTTTCGCAGAACTCCCATACTGAGGCAGCGCCGATATCCATCGCCGCACAACGAACATGCAATGTGATCATGCGGAATCGATGTCTACGGCTTGTGGGTCTTTGCAGGAAGCAACACCTCGAGTGCACCCCCAAAGTGAGACATTAAAATGCCGGGCAGTTTCTCGGAGGAGAGGAACTGATGAAGAAGCGTCTGGTGAATGTGTCGGCTGAGGTGAAGCGAAGGGCGGTGGCCCGTATGGCGGCGGGGGAGGCTGCCTCGGATGTGGCAGCGGATCTGAAGGTGCACCGGAACCGGCTGTACGACTGGCAGGAGCAGGTACGGCAAGGGGGTCTGGAGGCGCTGCGCGGTCCTGGCCGGCCGCGCAAAGGGTCGCTGGAAGTGCCGCCGTTAAAGAGCGCAATCCTCAATGAGGGTGCAGCGGCGCGGCATCGGATTGCCGAGCTCGAGCGCAAGATCGGGGAGCAGCAGGCCGACCTTGATTTTTTTCGGCAAGCCTTGCGGCATGTGAAGGCAAGACAGCAGGCGGCCGGCGTGTCTGGCAAGCCGCAGTCTTCGACGTCATCCAAGCGATGAGCGCGTCGCAAGGCAGTCAGACGATCCAACGGCTGTGCCGGCTGACCGGGGTGAGCCGGGCGGGCTACTATCGGTTCTGGCAGAAGAGCGCGCCGCGTGCGCAAGACACGGCGATGGGCGACGCCATCCAGCGGGTGGCCTTGGCCAACAGCCGACGGCGCGGTTACCGCTACATCACCCATCAGCTGCGGCGCGAGGGCATCGTCGGCAACCACAAGCGGGTGCTGCGGCTGATGCGCCAGGACAACCTGTTGTGCCTGCGCCGCAAGCCTTTTGTGCCGCAGACCACCGATTCGCGGCACGACTGGGAGATCGTGCCCAACCCGGCGCGCGGTCTGCGGCTGACAGGGCCTGATCAGCTGTGGGTGGCCGACATCACCTACATCCGCCTGCAGGAGGAGTTCGTCTACCTGGCGGTCATCCTCGACGCCTTCAGCCGGCGGGTCGTCGGCTGGGCGATGGCCGATCACCTGCGCGCCAGCCTGGCGATCGACGCCCTCTGGAAGCACACGGCATTGCCGCCAGCATGAGCCGGGTCGGCAATCCCTACGACAATGCCACGGCCGAGAGCTTCATGAAGACGCTCAAGGCCGAAGAGGTCGACGGCAGGCTGTACTTCAACCTCAAGGAGGCCAAGCACTGCATCGGCACCTTCATCGACGAGGTCTACAACAAGCAGCGACTGCACTCGGCCTTGGGGTATCGGCCACCGGTCGAGTTCGAGGCATCCCATCGAGCCTCTCTGCAGCCAGGCGGGGACGGCGCTGCGCGAGCTGACGGCTTCGCCCCGCCCCCGCCCAATCACCTTCTTGACCGGCCGCCGCGGACCGCCGATCAATGATCAACCTTTCTGCCCGGAATTTACTGTCTCACCCGAGGGGTGCAGTCCACTGCTGGCAGTGCTGGCATGGAGCGGAGTCGCGCGCGACTGGCCGGGCCTTTGACAGGTATGCCGGATTCTGGTGTTGGACGTCGGGCTGTAAGCGCCTCGCGACAAACGAATCCTGCCGCGCCCCCTATGCGGCACGCAAAAATTATCGTGCGCACTTACACTGAAGTCATGTTAACTAACTATAGTTATTTATTGCGCCTGCCTTTTCAGGCATGCTGGCGACAGCTCACCTGGCTCCGGGTGCTTCCGGCGAAACACTCTTCGATTGACGGCGCCCGGCAGATACGCGATCTGTGGGCTCAGCAGAACGAGGAGTATCTGATGCGCCTACATATACTGTTGGTTGCAATCGCGATCTGCCTTCCGCTGCTGGCCGGCGCGCAGACTGAGCCGATGGATTGCAGGATCGGCCCCTTAATCAAGACCTTTGGGGGCTCGAAGTGGGTGGTCAACAGTTGCACTGACGGCCGCACGGTGATTCTCATGGCCACGGACGACAGTCCGGCTTTCCCTTGCTTCATCATGATCGAGCCATCGACCCGAGGTTACAACATCGATGGTCGGGGCAAAGGCGATCGGCAGGCGACGAACGCAGCCATGGACGAGCTCGCCGCGCTGTCGGTGGCGGATATAGAGGGCATAATCGACGAGACGAAGCGGGTTCAGAAACCGAAGTGACCATGGCGAGCAGAATAATTACTATGATAATTATTATATACTATAGTTATTGACACGACAGATCATCCCTCGTACCCTGGCCGCTCGCCTTCTTCAGGGAGCGCCCATGTTCAACGTTCGGCCCAATCTGCGTGTACCTGGCTTCAGCGTCCGGGAACCCGAGGAAGAGGTGCCCGGGTTTCGCCTCAACGCGGACGGCACCGTCGGCAAAGCGCCGATGACAGCTGCGAAGCCCGATGGCAATCCATTCGACCTCTTCGAACCGCAGTCCCTGGCTGCCTGGCCACCGCCGTACCTGGCCTTCGCCAGAGGAGGCGGCATCGGCGGCCCCGAGCTGCCGATGGACGTTGGACAGTCTCGTTTCCCGAACGCCGCCGCGGCCGAGCGCCGGACCGATGGACCCCAGGCCACCAACCTGCTTTTCGATTCTTCGACTCCGCGCGCAATGACGCCGGTCAGATGCGAGTCGACGGGCGGCGAGTTCAGCTGCACGACCCCGGGCGGGACGTCTTTCGGTCCTTTGCCGGCGCCGAGGGGATTCCCGGCGACCATCGGGCCGGAGAGCGGCAGCCATCACCAGTACCGCTACGAGTCGGCGCCCTTCTACAATCCAAAGGAGGTGATGCGAGAGGCGATTGAACGACCGACGTTCGGTCCAAGCGATCTCAACAGCCCCGCGACGCGGGAGGGGACGGCGAACGAGGCGACCCCACAGCCCTATCATTCGATCGCGGAAGCCGTGAAGGCGGCAACCGGCATGCATGGACTGCCGCTGGGACCGGTCAAATCCCATATCGCGGAGGACCAGCACGGCAATAAGGTCGTCGTCAACGTGACCGAACCTGGCCACGTTCTTTTCCCGGGCTACGTCGTTCACTCCATCGTCAAGTCAGATGACGGCTCGTACAGGCTCGTCACGGAAGGCGAAGGCCTCGGCCTGTTGCAGTCGAAGCAGGCGCCTGAGAAGCTGCGAGACATCATCAACAGGCAGACGTGGGAAGGGTATCAAAAGGAAATCCTCGAACGGGCGAATGCGCGCTAGACGCGGGATCGATGGCTATGGCTTGTGGGTCTCTGCGGGAGCCAACACCACGCTCTCTGCCGGAAATGCCGGGAATGCCGGAAAGTCCGATTTTTGCTGGCAGTGCAGTCGACTGCTCAGACGTATTCGACCTTCACGATCTCGATCTCTTCTTCGCCGCCCGGCGTGCGCATCTTCACGACGTCGCCTTCGAAGGCGCGCATCAGGGCGCGGGCGATGGGCGAGATCCAGCTGACATGGCCCTGCGAGAGGTCGACCTCGTCGACGCCGACGATCTTGACCGTGCGTTCCTCGCCCTTCTCGTTGGCGCAGGTCACGGTGGCGCCGAAGAAGACCTGGTCGGTCCTGGGCCGCTTGGCCGGGTCGACGACCTCCGAGCGCTCGAGCCGCTTGGAGAGGAAGCGGATGCGCCGGTCGATCTCGCGCAGCCGCTTCTTGCCGTAGAGATAGTCGCCGTTCTCCGAGCGGTCGCCGTTGGCGGCGGCCCACGACACGACCTGCACGACCTCGGGCCGCTCCTTGCGCATGAGCGTCATCAGCTCCTCGCGCATGCGCTCGAAGCCCTGCGGGGTCATGTAGTTCTTGGCGCCGGCGGGCAGGCCCGCGATCTCGTCGGGCAGCTCGTCTTCGTCGTCGCCGTCGCTTTCCTTGGTGAAGGCTTTGCTCATTTCGACACCTGTTTTATCAAGGGCGGGCCGATGACCACCAGCCCCACCACCCGTTTGCAGCGTGCCTCCGGCGAAAGCCGTGTCGCCTTCGACCTGCGGGACGGCCGGACGCGGTTGGGCGACCTCTATCAACGCGATCCCTGCCGGGTTTTGTTCCCTGAATCCGAGCCCGGGGAACCGCCGCAGGCCGTCCTTTTGACGACCTCGGGCGGGGTGACCGACGGCGATTCCCTGAAAATGACCGTCGAGATCGGCCCCGGGGCGACGGCTATCGCCACCACCCAGGCGGCGGAAAAGATCTACCGCGCTGCCAAGGGCGGCAGCCATTGCGCCATCGACGTTTCGGTCCGTGTCGCCGAGGGGGCGTCGTTGGAATGGCTGCCGCAGGAGGCCATCGTGTTCGAGGGCGCGCGGTTGAAGCGCCGCACCGTGGCCGAGGTCGAGCCGGGCGGCGCGCTGCTCGGCTGCGAGATGGTCGTGCTGGGCCGAGCCGCGTCGGGCGAGGTTTTTACGCGCGGGCTGCTGCTCGATTCATGGTCGGTGCGACGGACCAGCCGACTGGCCTGGACTGACACCTTGCGCGTCGAAGGGCAAACGCCGACCGGCGCGGGCTTCGGCACGGCCAATGCGCTCGCCACCATGATCGGCGTGTGGGACGAGCCGCAGCCGCAGTTCGAGAAGGCGCGCGCACTGCTCGATGCTGTGGCGGATGTGCGCGCCGGGGTCACGCTGGTGAACGGTGTGATGGTGGCGCGGCTGCTTGGGGAGGCCACCGCCGTGCGGCAAGCCGCCATCCGCTTCCTCGGCGATTTTCGCGGCCGTCGTCTGCCGCGAGTCTGGCATGTTTGATGCAGCCTTTTATAGTCGTCGCCAGTTCGGGGGGAACGATCGATGAATCTGACGCCGCGGGAAAAGGACAAGCTGCTGGTCGCCATGGCGGCCAACGTCGCCCGCCGCCGCCTCG
>JAEWIV010000522.1 GCA_023386865.1 Pseudomonadota bacterium | reverse complement strand
CGGTGTTCGACAGCGCCGGCGAGCGATTGACGCTCAATGCCGACCTCGGCGGCGTCGCCGTGGGCGAGCAGAGTCGCCTGTTGCTGGGTGACGGCACGAGCCTGACCAACCTGTTCGGCATCGGATTAGGCACCGGCTACAAGCTGCCTGCCAGCATGGGCGGCGAGCCGAACTTCGACGGTCAGGCCAACAGCCTTTGGCTGTATCACAACGATATCGGCGCGATCATATATCGTGCCATCCAGGAGCTTGCCCGGCAGTGGAGGCCCGCCGCCGTCGCCGCCGAGTGACGTCTCCTGTTGGTGCATGCACTTCACAGAAGCGTGACCTTGTCACGGGCTGGCCACCTCACCTGCCGCACGGTTGCGCTATGCAGGAGTACCACTCAAGCGGGGAGTATAGGTGCTACCAGGAAAAAAGCGGATCGCCGGCCTGGACGTCCTGCGCGGTTTCGCAGCGGCGGCGGTGATGCTGCATCACCACGGCCAGTACTACGACGAACTGTATACGGGACGGATACCGCTCTCCATCAACTTCGGGGCCGGCCACTTCGGCGTGGAGTTGTTCTTCATCATCAGTGGCTTCGTCATCCTGATGACGATCGAGCGCAAGAACTCAGTGCGTGAGTTCGTGGTCTCACGCACCGCCCGGCTGATGCCAGCCTTCCTGGCCGCGCTGGTCATGGCGACCGTGATCCGCGCCCTGTCTCCGGTGCGGGTCCTCGACACGCCGACCCTGTCGCAGTTCCTCGCCAACCTTACCATGGCGCCGAGCCTGTTCGGTGAGGCGGCCATGGACATGCCATATTGGACGCTGACCTACGAGCTGTTGTTCTACATCGGCATGGGGCTGGTCCTGGCGCTCGGCCTGCTGCGCTGGACCGAATGGTTCGGCCTGCTGGCCGTCGCGGTGGGCTGCGTGTTCATAGCCGTCTTCGACGTACGGCAGCATCACCGCACCGCGATCTTGCTGCTGGTCTACTACAGCAACTTCTTCCTGATCGGCATCTGCCTCTATCGCATCCATTCCCGGATGGCGCGGCCTGTCACCTGGTTCGCGCTGGTCGTGGCGATCGCCGTGACGGCGCTGGGTGGCGGCGAGCGATCGTTCGACACCCCGGGCTACATCTACCTGCCCCTTACCGTGGCTTTCACGGCCCTAGTCTGGTTTGCCATCACCCCGTATGGCAGATGGCTCGTCTGGCGACCGCTCGTCTTCCTGGGACAGGTTTCCTACCCGCTTTATCTCGTTCACGTCGTCCTCGGCTTCCTCGTCATCCGCTGGGGCGTCGACCTCGGATGGAGCACGCTCGAAGGCGTCGTCGCCGCCGGGCTGGTCTCCCTGATCGTGGCGACCCTGCTGCACTATTTCATCGAGCTGCCGGGCGGACGATGGGTCCGCAACGCGCTCAGCCGGCGACGGCAACCGCCGGCAATGGCGGAGTAGAACTAGCTGGTCCCGGTCTGACGGCTACTATGGGCGTCACCGGGCCCCCTCCCGCCCCGCATCCGGTGCCGCTCTCTCACGCGCCCGGAAACCTCAGGGCCTGCACACTCGGGCACCTCTGGTGTTGCAAACGTCCAAGCCTACTCAACCTTGAGGTCAAAAATTTGTTGCAGGGTGCGCAACTTATGCATTCGAATGTCGTTAGATATGCGGAAACGCAGGGGGCTACATCACGATTCTACCGAGAGATACCCTTGCAGCAGTATGCGAGCTCGTCGCCATCGGTGCGTCTCTGTTAGCGGTGCCGTGTATCTTGCTGTCGGACGAACTGGGTACGGCCTGCATCGCGGTGGCGCTGACAGGGCTTCTAACCACCTTGGCGCTGCAGAGTTGGCCGCCAGGAAAAACTTAGTCGACTGGCAAATCAATGTTTCTTCGCAGCAGCTGGGGAGCAGGAGCATATGCGCCCGCCGCACGGCAGGTCGCTCCATTCTGATCGATCGTGCCGGCATCGATTATCAATCTTTACTGTCAAGCGCTCGGGCAAGCCTTGAATGGGCAACCTCGGCAGTTCCATCCTCACACTGCGGCGATCGCGCTGAGTTCCCACATCTGCCGAGATGCCGTTCTCGAACGACGTTCGCCAGCATCATCCCGAGGGTGGTACTCAAGGTGACAAGCGCGATGTCGTGGAAGCGAGCCGCCAGTAGCGCGGTCGCGAATTGGGTCTTATCGCCCATCTCTACGATGAAGAATGCAACAAGCGTTGCGAGGAAAACAAGCCCCGCCTCGCGACGCCAGCGCAGACCGCGGGGGCATGAGAGCTTCATTCACGGTGCGCGGCGCGTTGCTTGCTCGTCGGACTGCTTACAGCCTGTGATCATTGACGCTGGCAAATTTTCGCGCCACAGCCAGCTCATCGCGATAACGCCCGCAAGATGGCCAATGACCGCAAGCAATAGCAAATCCGCCAGAAAAGAGTGGACATTGCGGATGCCGTCGTCACCCCAGAATGCATCGAGCCGAGACATCCATCCGGTGACACCAAGGAGAAGTACAAGGGCCCACAGTAGCCAGATCATCCAGACGCCAAGTGGATCGTGGCCAACAGAGCGTGGCGGTTTCCCACGCAGCAAGAGTTTCAGGTAGGTCAGCGACCCGGGAACCGACGTGCGAAGCCCGGCGAGTCCGCCATGGGATCGCGAGACGCAGGCCCAGATCAGACGCGCAACGACGACAACGACCGCAGCATAGCCGATCATCCGATGCTCGTAATCGCCATTGTCGCGCACCAAGTCGACCCCAACTAGCGCCGCGAGAGTCCAGTGCAACAGACGGACCGGCCAGTCCCATACCGGTATCCGAGCAGACGCCCGTTCTTCCTCGGCGTTCACCCTTCCCATTATTTCTCGACTTCCGCTTTCACAACGTCGAGTGATTTCGTATCGAAGTAGATCTCGACCTTCTTGCCGTCCTTGTTGCGGCCGTAGATCTCGTAGCAATTGCCATCGACCTTGAACTTGTCGATCTTGTAGCCCTGCGCTTCGATCCTGGCCTTGGCGTCGGCCTCGCTCATCCAATCGGACTTGGGATTAGCCCTACAGTTCGCGCCTGCCCACGCGGTGCTTTGCGCAGCGAAAATACAGAATAGGGCAAAAGTCGAGACACGGGTCATGAGAGGCGCTCCGTTATCGAGTGTATACTAACATTGCAAATGACTAGCATTCGCAGCCTACTCGTAAAAAAGAGCGGCAGCCACGTCAATCTTGAGAGGCAATCCTGGGGTGCGCGCTGAGCCGCCCTGAAGTATCTACGCGTGGAACTGGGGGAGTGGCTTCAGCAGGGACAGCCAACTGAAGTGGGGCCGCTGGCCCGGATGGATGGATAGGTCGTTAGAAGGGCTGTCCAACGACTCAACGTCGAGATGCGACGCCACCTTTTTGTACCACTGGGTACAGATCGAGTGGGACCAAAGCCCCGTAAATCAGGCGACCTTCCCCGCCTATAGTGAGCCCCCTGTCGGGCTTCGGGGATATCACAACGTACGCGTCCGGTGAAGGCCGCGCTTGAAGAGTTGACGAACCGAAGGTTGGTCAGGCAGCGGCGCGTTGTCGGAGTTGTCTGTGCCAGTTCCACGGCAGAAGTTCGTCGATGCTGGCGGGATGGTCCTGGAGACGGGCGAGGACATCGGCTAACCAAGCGAGCGGATCGAGGTCGTTGAGCTTGGCGGTCTCGATCAAGGTGTAGATCGCGGCGGCCCGTCGGCCGCCTCCGTCGGATCCGGCGAAGGTCCAGTTGCGCCGGCCGGTGGCGAGCGGACGCATGGCTCGCTCGGCGGCGTTGTAGCTCATGCACAGGCGTCCGTCATCGAGAAAGCGGCCGAGCGCGTCCCAGGCGTTGAGACTGTAGGCGACGGCCTTGGCCGTCTTGCCGTTGGGCGAGACCTTTGGATATTGCTCACGCAGCCAGGTGCCCAGTGCTTCGACCAGAGGCTTGCTGCGGTCCTGGCGCACGCGCTGTCGTTCGACAGGCGCCAAGCCGTTGATCTCTCGCTCAATGGCGAACAGCGCATCGATGCGAGCGACAGCCTCGATGCCGATCGGCGCCTTGTTGAGCCGGGCCAGGTCGAAGAAGTAGCGCCGGGCATGCGCCCAGCACGCCACTTCGACGATCGGACCGGGCTGCCGGCCCAGCTCATAGAGCCGGTTGAAGCCGCTGTAGGCATCGGCCTGCATCAACCCCTGCCAGTGCGCGAGATGCCCTTCGGGATGCCCTGCGCTGCGGTCGGGCGAGAAGAAGAAGTAGATCGCCGCCGGCGGTGCCGGGCCGGCGAACGGCCGATCATCGCGCACATAGGTCCATAGTCGGCCGGTGCGGGTCTTGGGGGTGTCGAGTACCGGCACCGTGGTGTCGTCGACGTGTAGGCGCTCGGCCGCGAAGACATGGGCGCCGATCGCCTCGACCAGCGGCATCAAGGTCGCAGCGGCGGCGCCGACCCAATCGGCCAGCGTCGACACGTCGAGCTCGACGTCCTCGCGGGCATAGGTCGCGCTCTGGCGCGTCAGCGGCAGGTGCAGGCCGTACTTGCCAAACAACACGTGCGCCAGCAGGCCGGGGACCGCCCGACCGCGCGCGATCGGATGCGACGGCGCCGGCGGCTGCGTGATCTGCTCGCAGCTGCGGCATCCTCGCTCAGCTTGTGCAGGGCGCCACCGCAGCACGGACAGGCCGCAGGCAAAGGATAGACAACCCGTTCGCGCGGCAGATGTTCGGGCAACGGCCGGCGAGCCGGCTTGCGGCGTGGATCAGCTCGAGCTGCAGCTGTTCGAGCTCGAGGAAGACCAGGCCCAGGCCGAGACGGCAGCGGAGATCGCCTCGCCACAGGGCATCACGGTGCAATCGTTCGAGCCAGCAAAGCTCACCGCTCCGACGACTGACCGAACCGGTCATGTTGCAGCTTTGCAATCCTCCGCTTCGACGTTGTCGGGAAGAGGAGCTTCGGCAGCTTGCTTCACATCGTCATTAGCGATCCAACGGCTGACCAGCGCAACGGTTTACGCAATGCCCGACGATCCGCATGGAGTGGGAGGGCGACCGCGGCACCAAGAAGGCGCCCAACGTCGGACGCCACAAGCTCTACTCATTCTTGACGACGGCGCGAACGGAATTGTCGAACCAGTCCACAACAACCATGCCTGTCCTGCTGATGAGCCCGGCCGACGTTGAGCGATGGCTTGAAGGCACCGCCGAGGAAGCGCTCCAGTTGCAGCGGCCGGCGCCAGACGATGCAATCGTTATCGATCCGGACCTTGGAAAAGAAGGCCGCCTAGAAGGTGCCGCCGGCCGGCGGCGCAGGCTCATAGAACTCGGGCCGGCTGTGTCTCACGGGCCCAGTCGAGCAAGGTGCGGACGGTATGCTCTACTTCGCCAATCGGCCGGCCCAAGGCCATCGCCACCGCCCACGCTGCGTTGAAGGCGGTCAGATCAGCCCCCCCCCGCTAATCAGTGTTGCCGCCGGCCTTGAAGCCACCAGACGGTGGCCAAGACGGGGTAGCCAACCACCCAGGCAATAGCCAGCCAGATCGCAGCCGCAACGGTTGCGTAGTAGACCGGCGGCGCTGGCTGGTGACTCTGTAAGGCGCGCCTCAGCTCGCGATCCGTCCCGCATCGTTGCTCAGGCTCACCGCGCCTTCGGCGCTCAGTGTTTTTGTCCAGGCAGGCAACGACGGCCGTAGCCTCCTCGGCCCCAGCCCCACTCCGCAGGTCGGCCTCCGCCCAACGGTCATAGGCCGTAGCGCCGTATAGCCAAACTCCCGAGAGCACGATGGCAATGGGCAACCATCCTCTAAGCCGCATAGGCCAAAGCGAAGCACAAAGAACGGGGCGGCGCGAGCAACTATTCGAAGCTGTCACGGAAAGCTACGCTAGTGGTATCGACAACGTTGCATCCAAACCTTTGGATTCGAAACGCAGGTCGACAGCGCCCTTGAGGTCCTTAGCACTGAACTGCAAGAG
>JAEWIV010000494.1 GCA_023386865.1 Pseudomonadota bacterium | reverse complement strand
GGCCATGGCGATCAACGTGCGCGGCTGGTTCGCCACGGCCACGCGCATGCTCGACGAGACGTCGGCCCGGCGCCGGGCTCTCGAGGAGTGCAACGCGCTGGTCGAGCGCGAAGTGCCGATCATGCGCGACTACGATCGCTGCGCGATCTATGCCGTCGGCAACAAGGTGGTATGGCCGTTCCTGGCGCCGCCGATGCCGCCGTCGCCCTACATCCCCGCGACGAGACCGTCGCCGCCCATTCCGTTCGACCCGGCCGCCGTGCCCCTGATGAGCGAGCGCGGTCGCCGCAATCTCGAAGAGCACTATATGAAAACGACGCGGCATCGCGCCCTGGTGCTTGGCCGCGGACCCGTCGACTGGTGGTCGCCGAGCGAAAGCGACGCCGACGCCATCCGCCGCAACCTGCAGACCTGCGGCCAGATCAGCGGACACCCCTGCGTCGTCTATTCCGTCGACGACCAGGTGATCGTGCGCGTGCCGCAGCTCCATCGCGTGACGGGCATTTTCACGCCGGACCATGCCCGGTCGACCGATGCCGACCGGCGGGCCGTCATCGAGCGCTATCTGATCGCCGACGACTGGCGTGCCCTGGCGGTCGCCGCCAACGGCCCGATTGGGCTCGTCTTCGGCCGCGACAGCGAGGCGACTGCCGTGGCCGACGCGATCGGCGAGTGCAGCAAGGCCGGCGGCGCCGAATGCAAGCTGCTGGCTATCGGGCCGTTCCTGGTCGCCCCGAAATAGCGTGCCGATCCACTCCGCGCTTGCGGCGACCCGGTCAATCCGCCAGCACCGCCCCGAAGCGCTTGGCAATC
Source organism: Pseudomonadota bacterium (assembly GCA_023386865.1). Taxonomy (GTDB): domain Bacteria; phylum Pseudomonadota; class Alphaproteobacteria; order Reyranellales; family Reyranellaceae; genus Reyranella. Next base: position 12,774 of record JAEWIV010000494.1, on the reverse strand, counting down.
TCCTCGAGCATGACCTCCGACGCGCCGCCGCCGATCGCCTGCACGCGCGCGTCACGCGACATGCGTTCGACCGCGGTCTCGCGCACGAAGCCCATGCCGCCATGGAACTGCACGCAGTCGTACAGGACCTGATTCACCAGATCGCCGGCCAGGGCCTTCACCATCGACACCTGGGCGACGCAGTCCTGCCCCTGGGCGTCGAGCCACGCCGTGTGATGGACGAGTTGGCGGGCCGCCTCGACCTCGGCGAGACGGCGCGACAGTCTTTGCCGGACCGCCTGCTTGTCCCATAACGGCTTGCCGAAGGCGGTGCGCTGGCTCACGTGATCGTAAGTGAGCCGGATCGCCTCGCGCGCCTCGGCCATGGCCATGGCGCCGATCACCAGGCGCTCGGTCTGGAAGTTGGCCATGATGGAATAGAAGCCGCGGTTGGGTTCGCCCAGCACGTTCTCGGCCGGCACGCGGCAATCCTCGAAGATCAGCTCGGCGGTGTCGGACGAGCGCCAACCGGTCTTGTCGAGGGCGCGGCCGACCTTGAAGCCCGGCATGCCCTTCTCGACGATGAACATGCTGATCGCGCGACTGCCCTTGGCTTCCGGGTCGGTGCGGGCGGCGATGAAATAGAGATCGCCATGCACGCCGTTGGTGATGAACATCTTGGTGCCGTTCAGCACCCAGTCGTTGCCGTCGCGCACCGCACGGCTGCGGATGCCGGCGACATCGGAGCCGGCGCCGGGCTCGGTGACGCCGACCGCGGTGATGGTCTTTCCCGCCATGATGTCCGGCAGGTACTTCTCGAGCTGACGTCTGGTGCCGAAACGCACCAGATGCGGGCTCGCCATGTCGGTGTGCACCAGCACGGTGATGGCGAAGCCGCCGTGCGTCGAGCGGCCGACCTCCTCGGCCAGCACCACCGAAGCGCGCGCATCGAGCCCGGCGCCTCCCATCGCCTCGGGCACGCGCAAGGAGAAGAAGCCGAGCTCGCCCATCTCGCGCAGCACCTCGCGCGGGACGCAACCCGCCTCTTCCCATGTCGGTCCGTGCGGCTTCACCTTCTCCTCGACGAAGCGGCGGAGCTGGGCGCGGATGAGGTCGTGTTCCTCGGTGAAGACGGGATGTGGCATGGCAGCGGGATGCTACACTCGTGCCATGTCACGCGACAAACGACTGCAGGATCGCTCGATCTATCCGCACTGGTGCACCGACACGGTGCGGTTCTCCGACCAGGATGCCGCCGGCCACGTCAACAACGTGGCGATCTGCGCCTACCTCGAGACCGCGCGCCTTACCTTCATGCGCGACATGGGCCTGACGACGGGCACGGACGGCACGCGCGGCATCTCGGCCGGCATGACCGTGAGCTTCCTCGCCGAATCGCACTGGCCGGGACAGGTCGAGCTGGGCACCGGGGTGATGCGCATCGGCACCAGCTCCATCACGGTCGGTTCCGCCGCCTTCAAGGACGGCACGTGCATCGCAGCCGCCGAGATGACGGTGGTCCGGCTCAAGGGCAAGACGCCCCATCCAATCGACGGAACGCTGCGGGCGAGGCTGGAAAAGTATTTGTTGCCAGGGCTTTAGCGCCTGCTTGACCGACGTGGCCGCAGCGCCTATCTTTGCGCCTGCGAGTAAGTCGCATCTGCATGAGAAGCGCGGCACCCAGGTATGTTCATCTGCATCTGCCAAGCCATTCGTGAGCGCGAAGTAGACGCCGCCGTCCGTGCGGGGGCGCGTCGTCCAGCCGATGTTTTCCGCGCCTGCGGCAAGGCTCCGCAATGTGGCAGCTGCGCCTGCGACATGCGCGAGCGCATCTCGCAGACCGTCGCCCGCGAGCAAGCCGCGGCGCCCAACCTTCTCGCTGCTGATTAGCGGTACGCGGACCCGAAGGTTCGCGCTCCGGCTAGCTCGGCTCCTTGCCCTCGCCGATCTGCGTCTGCAGATAGTTCTGCTCGCCCACCTTGGCGACCAGTGACAATTCGGTCTCGAGGAAGTCGATGTGCTCCTCGGCATCCTCGAGGATGTCGACGACGATCTCGCGGCTCACATAGTCCTTGCTCGATTCGCAGAGCGTAACCGCGGCGACCAGCGCCGTCCGGGCCTCGCTCTCGAGCCGCAGATCGGCCCTCTGGCATTCGATGACGGTCTCGCCGACGGCGAGCCGGCCGAGATCCTGCAGATTGGGAAGGCCGTCGAGCAGGAGGATACGCTGCATCAGCTTGTCGGCGTGCTTCATCTCGCCGATCGACTCCTCGTAGATCTTCCCGGCCATCCGCTCGAAGCCCCAATGCTTCATCATCCGGGCATGCAGGAAGTACTGGTTGATTGCGGTGAGCTCGTTCTTCAGGAGCTTGTTGAGCTCGGCGACGACTTGTGGGTTGCCCTGCATGGCGGTCTCCTAGGGTACGCTTCGCCTAGAGAGATACTCCGCGAATCCGGTGATGCAATCGCAGAGTGCGCGAGTGAGAACCGTTCTCTCAAAAACCTGGGCGCAACGGCTTCCGGTCGCGCGATTGGTTCTCAGTCGCTCGCGTTCAGAGCTCGACGTTCGTGCGCCTTCGCCTGCTCATGAGATCGAGCGCGCGACGGGGCGAGTAAGACGAGACGTCGAAGCAGCGTCAGCGCAAGCCGACAAAGGACAGGATCGCCATCACGATGACGATCAGTCCGACGAGATAGATGATGCCGTTCATGGAACTCCTTGCGTGCGCACTCGCCGCAGGCCCCTAACGTCACGTTTCTGCCAAGGTTCCTGTGGCACCCTGCCACCGTCCGGCGCGTCGCAACGTCGGCGCCAACCGGACGTTCATCCACCATCCACAGCCCGCCCGACCGTGTTTCGTCGGGTCAGCCGGAGTACGCGTCATGCCTTTGGACAAAGGAAAGTCCCCGTTCACGCTCCCCAAGCTTCCCTATGGCGAGGATGCGCTCGCGCCCGTCATCTCGGCAAAGACCATCTCGTTCCACTACGGCAAGCATCACAAGGCATATGTCGACAAGCTGAATGAGCTGATCGAGGGTACGCCTTACGCCGGGCTGACCCTCGAAGACATCGTCAAGAAGGCGGCCAAGGACGAGAAGGGCAAGGCGATCTTCAATAACGCCGGCCAAGCCTGGAACCACGACTTCTACTGGCACAGCATGGCGCCCAAGGGCGGTGCGCCGGCCGGCAAGGTCAAGAAGGCCCTGGAGGACAGCTTCGGCAGCGTCGACGAGTTCAACAAGGCGTTCAAGGCGGCCGCCGTCGGCCAGTTCGGCAGCGGCTGGGCATGGCTCGTGGCGAAGGGCGGCAAGCTCGTCATCGAAACCACAGCCAACGCCGATACGCCGATCGCCCACGGCGGCAAGCCGTTGCTGGTCGCCGACGTGTGGGAGCACGCCTACTACCTCGACTACCAGAATCGCCGGCCGGACCACATCCAGGCGTGGCTTGACAAGCTCGCCAACTGGTCTTTCGCCGAGGAGAACCTCGGCTAGCTAGAGAGGAGCAAACATGCTGGGCACCATCCTTCTGATCGTCCTCATCCTGATCCTGATCGGTGCCCTGCCGACCTGGCCATACAGCAGCGGCTGGGGCTATTACCCCAGCGGCGGCGCCGGCCTGATCCTGATCATCGTGATCATCCTGTTGCTGATGGGACGTCTCTGACGTCCCATCGGTCTCCCATGCTCAATATCTGAACGTCACGTTGATCGAGCCGAACTGCGTCCAGCGGTTCTGCTCGTAGAAGTCCGGCGTGCGCAGCACCTGCGTATAGGTGACGCGCACGCCGTGATACGTGACGGCGAGTCCAGCCTGGGCCTCGGCGACGAAAGGCCGATGCGACACCCGCAAGCTGTTTCCGTCAGTATTGCCGTCGAGGAAGATGTTGCGGCCGACGGCCTGGCCGTCGATGCCGGCGAACAGATACCAGCCGAAGCTGCCATCGCCGATGAAGGCCTCCGAGCCGGGCAGTGCCGGTCGCGGCCGCGGCGGTCCGAAATCGTCCCGCAGGTTCTTGCCGATCCGCGCCGTGCCGCCGACATCGCCGTAGATCGCCACGTTGCCCAGCGCCGCGCCGATGCGCGGGATGAAATCGACCTCGAGCTTGGGATCGTCGAAGATGACGGCGCGGGCGGTGCGCCAGCGTCGCTCGAAGCCGATACCGATCGTCGGCTCGTTGTGGAGCTGATTGGCCCACCCGTTCGCCTGGGCCACACCGATCACATTGTGGAAGTTGTTCTGCACGAACTGGCCGCCGGCGGCCGGTCCGATCAGGCCGAGGTCGAGCTGGAGGGTGTCCAGCCGCACCGGCTCCTGCGTCCCCGTTTTCTCGTCGCGCCGCTTGTAGGTGTATTGCAGGGCGAAGCTGGCATAGAGCCACGCCGCATAGGGCCGGTCGTTGTAGATCGGTTGGGACGCGAACGTGTCATCGGGCGTGTAGATGTTCTGGCCGAACGACACGCCGACACGGCGCACCACCGAGTCCGACTGCGGCTCGCCGAAGAACGTCGGGATCGTCGTCATCGACACGATCCCGGGCGGCATGGCAGTGATGGCCGGCGACAACCAGCCGATGCGCACGCCGTTGGTGTAGTCGCGATCGGTCGGGCTGAACCGGTTGAAGACGTCGTTCTCGACCTGGAAGATGAAGATGCTGCGGCTTTCGCTGGCGGTGGCGGAAGGCGGCGGCGGAGGATCGTCGGCCCGCGCATCGGCAACGGACATAGCCGTGGCGAGTGCTGTCGCCAGGACGGCGACCTTGACGATGCTGCCTTGCATCGTCTGGCAACGCTTCAGCCGGCTCCGGGTTGCGGCTCGGCCCGATTAACGGGCGTTGGCGTCGGCGCCGAGGTCCCACAGATGGCGGCGCCAGCGAACGCCGACGGCGATCGTGAAGACGATGCCGACAAGGCTGAAGATCGTGCCCGTCACGGCAAAGCCGGTGTGCTCGACCAACGGTCCGGCCGCCAGCAGGCCGATGGCCATGCCGTAGACCGCGAGCATGCGCACGCCCATGACCCGGCCCCGAAATGTCGGGTCGGCGACCCGCAGCAACAGAACCGCCATGGGGATCATGCAGAAACTTTGTACGAAACCCGCCACGAACAGCACGATCTGGCCCGGGAGCGGTGCCTGGATCCAGGAGAAGGCAAGGTTGAGCGAGAACCACAGGACCGCCGAAACCAGCGTCGTGCGGGCCGGTCGAATGCTTGCACCGTGCGTGGAGACCGCGATCGAGCCTGTCAGCGCTCCGGCCGCGAAGCAGGCGATCAGCCAGCCGAGGCCGGTCTGGCCCAGGCCGTAGATATCCTTGGCGACATATGCGAGCAGCGACCCGACCAGGGGATAGGCCGCGAGGTTCACCAGGAAGGCAAGAAACATCACCGCCCGCATGTCAGGCGTCGACCACACGTAGACGAAGCCCTGGCGGCGGGCGCGCAACGGCGAGGCGTGGGTCGGCTCCTCGCCGAGCACGCGCACGCGCCTCACCCCGACATTGAAGGTGAGCGCGAGGCTCGCAGCATAGAAAGCGCAGACGCCGAGATAGGCCAGGCCCGAGCCCAGCAGCGCCACCAGCCCCGCCCCCGACAGCGCCCCCACCACCCGCGCCGAGTCCGCCGTCGTGCGCGACACGCCCATGGCCCGCATCAGGTAGTCGGACGGCATGGTCTCGCCGACCAGGAGATTGCGCAGGGTGATGTCGGAGGGCCTGACCAGCCCCATGACGGTCGCCAGCACGAAGACCGACCACGGCGCGGCGAGCCCGCTCAGGAACAACGCCGCCAGCGCCGCCGCCACCATGAGATAGGTGGCGCGCATCAGGCAGAGCACGGTGCGATTGCCGAGCCGGTCGCCGGCCATGCCGAACAGCGGCGAGATCAGCGTTCCCAGGAACTGCAGGGAGCCGAAGACGGCGAGCGCCAGGACCGAGCCGGTGGAGACCAGCACGAACCAGCCCAGGATCACCCCTTCCATCTCGAAGGCCCAGGACGCCAGCAGGTCGGCCGGCCATTGGTAACGGAAGCTCCGGACCTGGAACGGTGCCAGCGCCGGTACGCGCGCAGTGAGACCCACTCTTGTTCGTTCCCTCCCCCCGCAAGCCGTCTGTGGGGCCTCTCGGGGCGGCGCCACCGTGCGCTTTTGGGCCGCGGACTGCAATTAACGCCTTGGCATGGGGCGCTTTTGGCAATCGCGTGGCTATGGCCGGAAACCCCCATATATTGTGGCGATATTCCTCCCGGAAACTGTGATTATGTGTGCGCTACAGTTGCCTTGTAGCGCGGCACAGCGCATTGTGGCCCAGGGATGCCGTTGAGCGGTGATAGCGCTCCAAGAGAGCCGCACGCGGATTTTGCCTTGGGAGATGTTTCCGCGATGGGCGGTGCCGTGCAAAAGCGTACTAAATTCCACTTGGTCCTGATCAAGCCGACGCATTACGACGACGACGGCTACCCGATCACTTGGCTCCGGTCCCACATTCCGTCCAACACGCTGGCCGCCCTCTATGGCCTGGGCGAAGATTGCCGCAGGCGCGAGATCTTCGGGCCGGACGTCGAGATCCTTATCAAGCCGTACGACGAGACCAATACCCGGGTGCGCGCCGACCGGATCTCGGCCGAGGTCCACCGCAGCGGCGGCAAGGCGCTGATCTGCATGGTCGGTGTCCAGCCCAACCAGTTCCCGCGCGCCGTCGACCTCGCCCGGCAGTTCATCAAGCAGGGTCTGCCGGTGGCGATGGGCGGGTTCCATGCCGCCGGGTGCCTGTCGATGCTGCCGGTCGTGCCGCCGGAGATCCAGGCGGCGATGGACATGGGCATCTCGATCTTCGCCGGCGAGGCCGAGGAAGGCCGACTCGACGTCATCCTGAAGGACGCCTGGAACGGCACGCTGAAGCCGCTCTACAACTACATGGACGACCTGCCGGGCATCGAGAACGCGCCGACGCCGCACCTGCCGCCGGCCGCGCTGGCGCGCAACGAGGGCAAGAAGTCGAGCTTCGACCTGGGCCGCGGCTGCCCGTTCCAGTGCTCGTTCTGCACCATCATCAACGTGCAGGGCCGCAAGAGCCGCTTCCGCACCGCCGACGACCTCGAGGCGATCGTGCGCGAGAACTACAAGCAGGGCATCACGTCGTTCTTCATCACCGACGACAACATGGCCCGCAACAAGCACTGGGAGGATTTCTTCGATCGGCTGATCGAGCTCAAGGAGAACGAGGGCATCTCGGTCTCGCTGATCATCCAGGTCGACACCCAGTGCCACCGCATCCCGAACTTCATCCACAAGGCGCGCTGGGCCGGCGTCTATCGCGTGTTCATCGGACTGGAGAACGTCAACCCGGACAACCTGCTGGCGGCCAAGAAGCGGCAGAACAAGATCACCGAATACCGCAAGATGCTGCAGGCGTGGCACACCAGCGGCGCCTCGACCTGGGCCGGCTACATCCTGGGCTTCCCCGGCGACACGCGCGAATCGATCCTGCGCGACATGGAGATCATCAAGAAGGAGCTGCCGCTCGACATCCTCGAGCTGTTCATGCTGACCCCTCTGCCGGGCTCCGAGGACCACCAGACGCTCTGGAAGCAGGGCGTGTGGATGGATCCCGACCTCAACAAGTACGACCTGCATCACCGCGTCGTCCATCACCCCAAGATGAGCGACGCCGAGTACGAGCAGACCTATCGCGACGCCTGGCGGACCTACTATACGCCGGAGCACATCGAGACGGTGGCGCGCCGCCACGGCGCCATCCCCGGCCGCAACCCGGCCGAGCCGGCCCAGTTCATGACCATGTTCAAGATCATGTTCGAGGCCGAGGGCGTGCATCCGCTGGAAGGCGGCATCGTGCGCATGAAGTACCGGCGCGACCGCCGCTACGGCATGAAGATCGAGCCGTTGGGCGTGTTCCACTACAAGCTGGCGCTCGAAACCTTCAGGAAGCTCAAGATCTACGGCAAGCTCGCCTGGCAGGGCTGGCGCATCGGCCAGAAGGTCCTGCACGATCCCAAGCGCCACGAGTACATGGACCTCGCGCTGTCGCCGGTGGTCGAGGAGGACCTCGACAAGCTCGCGCTGTTCGCCGAGACGGCGGGCGGCGGGGCGGCGCTCAGCAAGCGCCGCGGCGAGGATCTCGCGCGCGCCAAGATCGCGGCCAAGCAGAACCAGCAGCGGCTGGAAGCGGCGGAGTAGCTCCTACCGCTTCAGTGAACGACCGGCGGTCGCACCTCCGCCAGCCCGTCGGCGTCGGTGGCCGAGATGGTGGTGCGGATCATCGACCGTTCCTTCGTGTAGTCCCACGGCCGGCCGCGATGGAGCATGGCGCGGTTGTCCCACATCACGGCGTCGCCCTGGCGCCATTTGTGCGTGTAGACGAACTCGCGCCGCGTCGCCTCGTCCAGAAGCTCGGCCAGGAGCTGGCGGGCGTCGCGGTCGTCCATGCCGTCGATGGCGTAGGCGTGGCTCGCGACGTACAGCGCCCGCCGATCGTTGGCGGGGTTGCGCCAGTTCAACCGCCAGCGCACGGGCGGCAGCGCCTTGCGCTCCTCGGCGTTGGCGAGGTCGGGGTGGATCTGGTCGCGGCTGTTGGCATAGGAGTGCGTGGCGACGGCGTCCCTGAGCCTGGCCTGCAGGTCGCCGGGCAACCGATCCCAGGCGAGCCGCGTCGAGGTGAATTCGGTGTCGCCGTCCTCGCCCGGCAGCACGCGCGCCGTCAGCACCGATGCCAGCGCCGGCGTCTTCTTGAACGACGAATCGGTGTGCCACAGCGCGTTGGCCTGGGCGACCAGCACCTGGCGATGGTCGGGCGGCACGATCTCGCCCTTCTCGCCGATATTGGTGAGCTTCGAGTAGAAGCCGCCGGCGCCGAGCGAGGCCACCTTGGTGAGCTCGAGCGGCCCGAAGGCGCGGCTGAACGCGACCTGGATGTCGTCGGCAATGGTCTGGTTGCGGAAGAGCAGCAGCGAGTGCTCCTCGAAGGCCGAGCGCACCGCCTTGTAGGCATCGGCGTCGGACGCCACGTCCAGCATGCTGACGCCCTTGACCTCGACACCGAATCCCGGTCCCAGCGGAACCAGCTCCATTGCGTTCCTCCTCGGTTCTTACACAACGACCATTTTATCGCACGGCCGCGGCAGGCAGCTATAGTACGAAGCTTGCATTAGTGGCATTGCAGACATCCCGATGGCCTCCCCCTCCCGTTCCGCTCCCCGCCTCGCCTTCGTCGCGGCGTCGACTCCCGCCGCCCGCGACGCGCGGGCAAGGCTCGAGAAGCGCTATGGGTCGGTGCCGCCGGCCCAGGCCGACATCGTCGTGGCGCTGGGCGGCGACGGGCTGATGCTGCAGACGCTCCACCGCCAGATCCATCGCGGCACGCCGATCTACGGCATGAACCTCGGCACCATCGGCTTCCTGATGAACACCTTCAAGGAAGCGAGCCTGCTGCAGCGCCTGCGCAAGGCCCGACAGGTCAGCCTGACGCCGTTGCGCATGCTGGCGATCACGACGCGCGGCCGCGCCCACGAGGTCATCGCCATCAACGAGGTGTCGCTGCTGCGCTCCAGCCGCCAGACCGCGCGCATCGCCGTCTCGGTCGATGGCCGCAAGCGCCTGCCCGACCTCTACTGCGACGGCGTTCTGGTGGCCACGCCCGCCGGCTCGACCGCCTACAACCTGTCGGCCCACGGCCCGATCCTGCCGCTGGGCGCGGGACTGCTCGCCCTGACGCCGATCAACGCCTTCCGCCCGCGGCGCTGGCGCGGCGCGCTGCTGCCGCGCCATTCCAGGGTCGAGCTCACGGTGCTCGATCCGCGCAAGCGTCCGGTCGCCGCCGCCGCCGATTCGGTCGAGATCGCCAACGTCGCCCGGGTCACCGTGACCGAGGCGACCGACATCGATCTCACGCTGCTGTTCGATCCCGAGCACGATCTCGAGGAGCGCATCCTCAAGGAGCAGTTCGACCCTTGAGCAAGGCGCTCCCCGCCACACGCGAGAAGAAGAAACACATCATCGGCCACGAGGGCCTGAAGCCGCTCGTGCTTGCGATCGCGATCGGCACGGCGGGCGGCTTCGTGTTCGACTGGCTGAAGATGCCGCTCGCGTGGATGCTGGGCGCCTGCGTCTTCTCCACGGTCGCCGCCTTCGCAGGGCTCCGCATCGGCATGAACATCCGCCTGCGCCAGGGCATGGTCATCATCATGGGCGTGCTGCTGGGCTCGGGCTTCTCGCCCGAGCTCATCCACCAGCTCGGCAAATGGACGGTGAGCCTCGGCGTGCTGACGGGCATGACCATGACCGGCGCGACCTTGAGCTACTTCTGGTTCCGTCGCTTCACCATGTGGGACAAGGTCACCTGCTACTTCGCCGCCATGCCGGGCGGGCTGAACGACATGACGATCATGGGCGGCGCGATGGGCGGCCAGGAGCGCGCCATCGCCCTCGCCCACGCCCTGCGCATCCTGACTGTCGTGCTCACCATCCCGGTCTGGTACCGGCTGGTGAACGGCGCCACGACCAGCGTGCTCGCCATGCCGCATCCGACCAACAACGACTGGCGCGACTGGGCGGTGCTGGTCGCCTGCGGCCTGATCGGCGCCGTCGTCGGCCGCGCGCTGCGCCTGCCGGCCGCTTTCATGATGGGGCCGATGCTGATGAGCGCCGTCGCCCACCTGGCGGGTTTCACCGATTCCAAGCCGCCCGGCGAGCTGGTGGCCGCGGCCCAGGTCGTGGTCGGCTGCGGCATCGGCTGCCGCTTCGTCGGCACCGCCATCGACCAGCTCCACAAGGAGATCGGCGTGTCGATCGGCGCCGCCGTGCTGCTGCTCGGCTGCGCCGTGGCCTTCGCCGAGATTACCCATGCGCTGACCGGCCTCAGCATCGATGCGACGGTGCTCTCCTACGCCCCCGGCGGCTTCGCCGAGATGAGCCTGATCGGGCTGGCACTCGGCGTCGAGGTGGCAATGGTGGCGACACACCATCTCTTCCGCCTGTTCCTGGTCATCCTGACCAGCCCGTTCGTCTCCCGCTTCGTGCTCACGCGCGGACGGTGATGCCGCCGTCGACCACCAGCAGGTGGCCGTTGACGTAGGCTGCCTCGTCGGAGGCGAGGAACAGCGCGGCGTTGGCGGTATCCCAGCCGGTGCCCATCTTGCCGGTCGGCGAGGCCTTGTTGCGGATGGCGATCATCTTGTCGTAGGCCTGATTGTGGTCCTTCTCGTTCCTGGCGTACTGCTCGGCCAGGAAGTCGATCATCGGGGTGTGCATCAGGCCGGGCAGGATGGCGTTGCAGCGGATGCCCTTGTCGGCGTACTGCGAGGCGATCGCCAGGGTCAGAGAATTCACCGCGCCCTTGCTGGCGTTGTAGGCGATGTAACTCACGCCCTTGGGCGAGCGGATCGAGGCGATCGAGCTCACGTTCACGATCGCACCCTTGCCCTGCTTCTCCATCACCGGGATGACGTGCTTGGCGGTGAGGAAGAAGCTCTTCACGTTGACGTCGAAGACGAGATGCCATTCGTCCTCGCTGAGCTCGACGGGCCCACCGGTCGAGCCGATGCCGACGTTGTTGTCCAGGATGTCGATACGGCCCCACTTCGACAGGCAGGCATCGACCATGGCGCTGACGTCGGCGTTCTTTGCCGAATTCGCCTCGACGGCGAAGGCCTCGCCGCCTTCAGCGGTGATCAACCCGGCCGTCTCCTCGGCTGCGGCTCGCTTGAGGTCGACGCACATCACCCGGGCGCCCTCGCGAGCGAAGGTGACGGCGGTGCACTTGCCGTTGCCCCAGCCGGGACCGCTCGAGCCCGCGCCGACCACGATCGCCACCTTGTCCTTCAACCTGCCGGCCATGTCGCTCACCTCCTAAGGCAATGACCCTATCACGGGCTTGAGGCCGAGCAGCACCAGGCGCGAGCTCTCGCTTTCGCGCCACGGCTGATCATCGGCGATGTCGAGCCGGCGGCCGACCTGGTTGACCACGGAGCGGCGCGAGGGTGCATCCGCGAAGCGGACGATACCCTTGGCACGCAACACGCCCACGCTCTGCAGCATGCCCAGCACCAGATCGCGCTCGACCGGCTCGCTCCATTCATAGGACCAGCTCGCAAACTCGTCCGGCGCGTTCGTGGCGGCCGGCGCGCCGATGCGCTGCAGGCCAAACAGCGGCGCGAGCGGCACGTCGGCATGTCGCGCCTCGAGCACGGGAGCCCTCGACCGTGTGCCGAGCCAGTCCCTCAGCGCCGCAAGATCGTCGGCAAGATCGATCTTGTTCAGCACCAGCAGGTCGGCGGCGACGAGCTGTCGGCTGACCGTGTCGCCGACCCGCCGGTCGGCGGCGCGCTGGCGCACCGTCTCGGCATCGACGACCACGATCACGCCGTCGCGCGCGAGTCGCGGGTCGAGCACGCCGAGGTCGGCGATGCGACCGGGATCGGCGACGCCCGAGGCCTCGACCACGATGTGATCGAAACGATCGGGCTTCTCCAGCAGCGCCAGCAGCGTGGTCACCAGCGAATCGCCGATGGTGCAGCAGAGGCATCCGTTGGCGAGCGCAATCGTGTCGCCGCCGTGGTCCGCCACCAACCGCCCATCGATGTCGAGCGCGCCGAAGTCGTTCACCAGCACCGCGAAGCGCCGGCCGCCGGCCGAGCCCAGCAGTCGGTTGAGCAGCGTCGTCTTGCCTGCCCCCAGGAAGCCGCCGATGACGGTGAAGGGGATCATGGCTTGATCACGGCCGGCTTCCTGCCGGCCCCTGTCATCCTGAGCGAAGCGAAGGATCTCATGCCGGTTGCAAGCGGCGA
>JAEWIV010000474.1 GCA_023386865.1 Pseudomonadota bacterium | reverse complement strand
GCGCCAGGGCTGCCCCAGCAAACGCGCTAATCATGCTCCTTTCCCCCTAGTGGGGGAGAGGAACATGAGCCGCGATCTCGGCCCGCAGCTGCGGGATCCCGAACCCTGTCTCGCTGCTGGTCGGCAGCGCCTCCGGATGCGCCGCGCCATGTTTGCGGGCGACCGCCTCGGCCGCCGCGACGACGCGCGCCACGTCGGCCGACTTGAGCTGATCGCACTTGGTCAGCACGAGCTGGTAGGACACCGCGGCCTTGTCGAGGTTCTTCATGGTCTCGCGGTCGGCTTCCTTCACGCCGTGCCGAGAATCGATCAGCAAGCAGACGCGCTTCAGCGTCGGCCGGCCGCGCAGATAGGCCGAAGCGAGATCCTGCCACGCCTCCTTCATCGAGCGCGAGACCTGGGCGAAGCCGTAGCCCGGCAAGTCGACCAGGAACAGCCGTCCCGCGAGATCGAAGAAGTTGATCTGCCGGGTATGGCCGGGCTTGGACGAGGTGCGGGCGAGCGTGCTGCGGCCGGTTAGCGCGTTCACCAGGCTCGACTTACCGACATTGGAGCGGCCGGCGAAGGCGACCTCGGGCAGCGCGATCGGCGGCAGCGACTCGAACGAGGCCGCGCCGGCCACGAACGCACACGGGCCGGCGAAGAGCCTGCGCGCCGCCTCGATCTCTTCCGGCCCGTAGTCGGCCATCAGCGCTTCTTGGCTTGGCCCTTGCCGCCCTTCTTGCCGCCGTCGGCCGGCGCGGCCGCGGGCGCCGGCACAGCCGTGGCGACAGCCGCCTTGGGCTTGCCACCGCCGCCGATCGGCGTGCCGTGGCGGCGCATGATGAAATACTGCTGGGCGATCGAGAGCACGTTTGACCACGCCCAGTAGATCACCAGGCCGGCGGCGAACGGCGCCAGCATGAAGGTGAACAGGATGGGCAGGAACTGGAAGACGCGCGCCTGAACCGGATCGGTCGGCTGCGGGTTCAGCTTCTGCTGCAGGTACATCGTCACGCCCATGATGATGGGCCAGATGCCGATGTTGAAGAAATGCAGGAACTCCGGCACGTGCCACTGGAACAGACCGAAGCCGGTCAGAATGGTGAGCGGATCGGGCGCGGCGAGATCCTTGATCCAGCCGTAGAACGGTTGATGACGCATCTCGATGGTGGTGTAGAGCACCTTGTAGAGAGCGAAGAACACCGGGATCTGCACCAGGATCGGCAGGCAGCCCGCCGCCGGATTGACCTTCTCCCGGCGGTAGAGCTGCATCAGCTCCTGGTTCATGCGCTGACGATCCTCGCCGTAGCGCTCCTTGAGCTTCTCCATCTCCGGCTGCAGCGCCTTCATCTTGCTCATCGCCGCATAGGACTTGTTGGCCAGCGGGAAGAACACCGCCTTGACGATCACGGTGAGCACCAGGATGGCCAAGCCGAAGTTGCCGAGATGGACGTAGAGCCATTCGAGCAGCCAGAACAGGGGCCGGGTGAAGAACGAGAACCAGCCCCAGTCGATGGTGAGATCGAACTTCTCGATGCCGTACTTCTGCTCGTAGTCGGAGATCACCCGCACGATCTTGGCGCCGGCGAACAGCTTGGCGTCGGTCGCGGCGCTGGCGCCCGGCGCGATCGCCTGGCCCGGCGCGATGTAGTCGATCTGATATTTCAGCTCGGCACCCGAGCCGGTCTGCTTCAGGGTGACGTCGACCTTCTGCTTCTGGTCGGGAACCAGCGTCGCCATCCAGTACTTGTCGGTGATGCCGACCCAGCCGCCGGTGGTGCTGATCTTCTGCTGCTTGTTGTCCTTGAAATCGGAGTAGCTGAATTCCTTAAGGCTGCCGTTGAAGACGCCGTACGGGCCCTCATGCAGGATGTAGATGCCCTCGGCCGGCGGCTCGCCGTAGCGCACCACCAAGCTCCACGGATAGACCGTCACCGGCTTGTCGGTCTTGTTCTCGACGCTTTGCTTGACGTCGAACATGAAGAATTCGTCGAGCGCGACGTCGAGAGCGAAGATCAGGCCCTGGCCGTTGTCCCAGGTCAGCCGCACCGGCTTGCCGGGCGCCACCGTCTGGCTGCTGGCGGTCCACAGCGAGTCGGGTCCCGGCACCTTGGTTGCGGGGTCGGCGGCCGACCAGCCGAACTCCGCGTAGTAGGGATGCGCACTGCCGACCGGCGACAGCACCGGCACGGGATCGCTCTTGGGATCGACCGTGACGCGATACTTGGCGAGCCGCACGTCGTCGAGGCGCGCTCCCTTGAGGGCGATCGAGCCGATCAGCTCGGGCGTGTCGAAGGTGACGCGGGGCGAGCGGGCGAGCGCCTCGTTGCGGCTCACGATCTGCGCCGGCTGGGCGGCCGGCGCGCCAGGTTGCACCGTTCCCTGCGTGCCGGGGGCGCCAGGAGCACCGCCCGGCGCCTGGGGCGCAGTGCCGTTCTGGGTCGAGGCTGTCGTCTGCTGCTGGTTGCCGACCGGCGGCTTGGCCGGCGGAAAGGCGGCCTGCCAGCCCACGATGATCAACACCGAGAGCACGATGGCGAGAATGAAGTTCTTCTGGTCCATAGGTCAGACTTTTAAGCGCGCTCGACGGATTGACAGGAAAGCTTCGGCGGCACCGGGTCGAAGCCCGCGCCGCCCCATGGCCCGCAGCGGCAGAGCCGGTGGGCAGCCAGCCAGCTGCCGCGCAGCGCGCCGTGGCGCGCCACCGCCTCGGCGGCGTAAGCCGAGCAGGACGGCTCATAGCGGCAAGCGCCGACGAAGAAGTAGGCCAGCGTCAGCTGATAGAGGCGGATCGCGCCGCGCAGCGCCGCGGTCGTCAGGCGGGAGATCATGCGGCCCGGAAACTGGCGATTTACCGGGGCATGCGCAAGCCGTCCGTGGGAGGGCATGGCGTCGCGACGGCCAATGCTTTCAAGCGCTTGAGCGCTTCGACCAGCTCCTGGCGCAGGGCGCTGAAGTCGCGAGCGATCGCGGCCTGGCGGCCGACCAGGACGTAGTCGAGGTCGGAACGTGCCTGGCCGGGGATGATTTCGCGCGCGGCCTCGCGCAGGCGGCGTCGGACTCGGTTGCGCAGGACCGCATTGCCGACCTTGCGGCTGACGGTGAAACCGACGCGGATGGCCGGCAGGACAAGGTCCGCGGGGGCGGGGGCGGCCTGCAGGACAAAGCCCGGCATGGCGCAGCGCCGGCCGGCTTGGACGCGCAGAAAATCGCGGCGGTTCGGCAGCCGCCCGAGGCGCGCCGAGGCCAATTTTGCTGGCCGCTTAAGCCGAGAGACGCTTGCGGCCCGACTTGCGGCGGCTGGCGATGACCTTGCGGCCGCCCACCGTTGCCATCCGGGACCGGAAGCCGTGCCGGCGCTTGCGCACCAGCTTGCTCGGCTGATAGGTGCGTTTCATCACGCAACTCCTTAAACACAAGGCCCCCGCAAGGTAGGGCGGGGGCAAATTCTGTGGGCGAGGGTAATAAGGGGGCAAAGGGCCTGAGTCAACGAGCGCTCCCGGCCTAGAATGGGCCATGTCCCTCGTCCTGCATGGCTACCACTACAGCGTCTATAACCGCATCGCGCGCCTGGCCCTGACCGAAAAGGGTGTCGCCTACGACCGCGTCGAGGTGAACCCGTTCGGCGACGTCCCCGCCGGGTACCTGGCTCTGCATCCGTTCGGTCGGGTTCCGACATTGGTCCATGACGGCTTCGTGCTGTACGAGACCGGCGCCATCACCCGCTACGTCGACCGTGCCTTCCCCGGACCGCGCCTGCAGGCCGCCGATCTGCGCGCCCTCGCGCGCATGGACCAGCTGATCGGCATCATCGATTCCTACGGCTACTGGCCGATGGTCCGGCAGGTCTTCTCCCATCGCGTCTTCCGGACCGCCGCGGGCCGGCCGGTCGACGAGCAGGAGGTCGCGCTGGGACTTTCCGGTACTGCCAAGGTGCTGGACGCGCTGGAGAACCTGGCGGCGCCCGAGGCCTTCCTCGCCGGTCCCGAGCTGTCGCTGGCCGACCTTCACGTCGGCGCGATGGTCGCCTACTTCGCCTTGGCGCCCGAGGGGGCGGCGATGCTGGAGAATTATCCGCGCCTCGCCGTCTGGTGGGCGACGATCAGCCGCCGGCCGAGCTTCACGCTCACCGATCCCGGCCTGCCCGAGCCCGATCCCGTCACCGATCGGTGAGCGCATTTGCTTTGAGGCGGCCGGCCGGCGCGCCAATATCGATCGCCAAGCCACGCGAAAGGCGACATGACCTGCCAGACGTGGCGCCGGCTCGTGCCTGCGGCGATCCTGCTGCTGGGGCTGGCGCTGTTCCTGCTGTTCGGACTCGAGCGCTACGTCTCGTTCGAGATGCTGAGCCGCCACCATGCCGCGATCGCCGCGTGGGTCGCAGACAACGGGCTTCTCGCCGCCATCCTGTTCGTGCTCGCCTATGCCGTGGCCGTGGCCTTCTCGCTTCCCGTCGCCATCATCGTCACGCCCCTGGGCGGCTTCCTGTTCGGCCTGTGGATCGGCGCCATCCTGTCGGTGATCGGCGCGACCGTGGGGTCGGTCGCGGTGTTCCTCGCCGCGCGCACCGCCTTCCATGATCTCTTCCATGCCCGCGCCGGCTCGATGCTGGCGCGCTTCGAAGCGGGCTTCCGCCGCGACAGCTTCAGCTACCTGTTGTTCCTGCGGCTGGTGCCGATCTTCCCGTTCTGGCTGGTCAACATCGTGCCGGCCCTGCTTCGCATGGGGCTGTGGCCCTATACGCTGGCGACCCTGATCGGCATCATCCCGGCGGCCTTCGTCTATGCCGGCCTGGGTTCGGGCTTCGGCATGCTGTTCGCCCGCGGCGAGGCGCCAGACCTCGGCATCGTCTTCGAACGACACATCCTGCTGCCGTTGCTGGGCATGGCGCTGCTCGCCCTGATACCGGCCCTCTACACGCACCTGCGCGGACGCGATGACGACGCTCACTCCTGACGTCTGCATCGTCGGCGCCGGCTCGGGCGGCCTGGTCGTGGCTGCCGGCGCCGCGCAGCTCGGGCTCGACGTGGTTCTGATCGAGCGCGCGGCGATGGGCGGCGACTGCCTGAACCGCGGCTGCGTGCCCTCCAAGGCGCTGCTCGCCGCCGCCCGCGTGGCACAGAGCCGCCGCGAGGGCACAGCCTTCGGCATCGCACCGATAGAACCCGAAGTCGATTTCGGCCGGGTCATGGACCACGTGCACCAGGTCATCGCCGCCATCGCACCCAACGATTCGGTCGAACGCTTCGAGAAGCTCGGCGTGCGCGTCCTGAAAGAGGAGGCGCGGTTCGTCGGCAGCACCGAGCTGCAGGCCGGGCCGCACCGCGTCGCCAGCCGCCGCATCGTGCTGGCGACGGGCTCGCGCCCGACGGCGCCGCCGATCGCCGGCCTGGCCGACGTGGGCTACTTCACCAACGAGACGATCTTCGCCAACCGCACGCTGCCCGGCCATCTGATCGTGATCGGCGGCGGTCCGATCGGCCTCGAGATGGCCCAGGCCCATCGCCGCCTCGGCGCGCGGGTCACCGTGCTCGAAGCCGCCGACTTCCTCGCCAAGGACGACCCCGAGCTCGCCGCGATCGTGGTCGCGCGATTGAGGGGCGAAGGGGTCGACCTGCGCGGCCGCGCCACGATCGCGCGCGTCGAGCGGACCCCCTCGGGCGTCGCGGTCACCCTGGAGAACGACGAGCGACTGGAAGGATCGCATCTGCTCGTCGCCGCCGGCCGGGCACCGGTCGTCGAGGGCCTCGACCTCGACAAGGCCGGCGTCGCCCATACCGCGAGCGGCATCACGGTCGATGCGTCGTTGCGAACGTCGAACCGCAACGTCTGGGCGATCGGCGACTGCAACGGCCTCCATGGTTTCACCCACATGGCCGGGCACGAGGCCTCGCTGTTCATCCGCGGCGCCCTGTTCCGCGCGCCCGCCCGGCTCGATGCCGCGATCGTGCCGTGGGCGACCTACACCGATCCCGAGCTCGCCCAGGTCGGGCTGAGCGAACGGCAGGCGCGCGACCAGCATGGCGAGGCCGTGAAGGTCCTGCGCTGGAGGCTGGACGACAACGATCGTGCCCAGACCGAGCGAACGACCGAGGGCATGGTGAAGGCGATCACCGGCCGGCGCGGTCGCGTCCTTGGCGCCGCGATCGCCGCACCGCATGCCGGTGAGCTGATCCAGCCTTGGTGCCTGGCGATCGCCAACCGGCTGAAGATCTCGGCACTGGCGAGCTTCGTGCCGCCCTATCCGACCCTGGGCGAGGCGAGCAAACGGGCCGCCGGCAGCTATTTCACCGACGTGCTGTTCGGCCCGCGCTCGCGCCGGCTGGTGCGGCTGCTGTCGCGCCTTCCGGTCTGGTGACGATGGCGCGCGTATGGTCGCTGCACCCCAAGAGTTGAACGCCCGGCATCTAGGAGCGGCGCGCCGACTTCGATAGAGTCGGGCGAATGGCTGCCGACGCCACCATCCACGCCCAGACCGTCCAGGCGGTGCGCCGGCGCAGCCCCGCGTTCGGGCTGTCGTGGCGGATCCTCGCCCTGGTCGTCGCCGCGGTCATGACGGCGGAGATCGCGATCTTCCTGCCGTCGATCGCCCGCTTCCGCTCGGTCTACCTCAACCAGCTCATCGAAAGCGGCACGCTGGCGGCGCTGGCCCTCGACGCCACGCCCGACAACATGGTCACGGAGGAGGTGAAGCGCACCCTGCTCGACCATGCCCGCGTCGATGCCGTGGTGCTGATCGAGCCCAACAAGCCCAAGCGGGCGCTCATGAACATCGAGCCCAAGCCGAGCATGCCAGCCTTCAACCTCAAGGAGGAAGGCGCGCTCATGCTGATCTGGGACGCGCTGCGGGCGATGGCCAATGACGGCCAGCTCTACATCCGCGTCGGCGGTCAATCGATGCGCCTGCCCAACGCCATGGTATGGGTCGTGGCCGACGAGCTGCCGATGCGCATCGCCATGTACGGCTACGCCAGCCGCATCCTGGTGCTGTCGATCATCATCGCGCTCTTCACCGCCTTCCTGCTCTACCTCGCGCTGCGCTGGCTGGTGATCCTGCCGTTGCAAGACCTGTCGGCCGACATGATCGCCTTCCGCCGCGCGCCCGAGGAGCCGGGCACCGAGCGCCCACCGACCGGGCGGCGCGACGAGATCGGCGTGGTCGACCGCGAGTTCCAGAACCTGCAGCGCGAGCTGCGCGCCTCGCTGCGCCAGAAATCGCGGCTTGCCGAAGTGGGCGCGGCGACCAACAAGATCAACCACGACCTGCGCAACATGCTGTCGACGGCGCGGCTCCTGTCCGACAGGCTGGCGCGCAGCGACGACGAGCGCACGCGCGCGCTGGCGCCCACCATCCTCAACACCATCGATCGCGCCGCGCGGCTGGCCAGCGACGCCATCGAATATGTGCGCGACCAGCGCACGCCCAGGCTCGCGCCGGTCGATCTCGCCGACCTGGTCGACGAGGTGGGTGTGGCGCTGCAGGAGCAGGGCGAGGAAAGCGATCCCAACATCGTGCGCGGCTGGATCAACGAGGTTGCCCAGGACCAGCCGGCGCGCGCCGACCGCGACCTGCTGTACCGCATCTTCGTCAATCTCGGCCGCAACGCCTTCGAGGCAGGGGCGACCGCCGTGACGGTGCGCGCCCGCACCAGCGGCAGCGACCTGGTGGTCGATGTCTGCGACAACGGACCGGGCGTGCCGCAGCAAATCGCGGGCGAGATTTTCCGGCCGTTCGTCACCGGCGGCCGCGCAGGCGGCGCCGGCCTCGGCCTGGCGATCGCCCGTGACCTGGTGCGCGCGCACGGCGGCACCATCGCCATCGCCGAGACGGGCAAGCAGGGCACGACGTTCCGGTTCACTTTGCCGCTCTAGCCTGCCGCCTTGAGCTTCGCCATGAACTCGCGGATGCGGCGCGCATTGACGCCGAGATCGGATTCGCCGTCGCGGCTCTTGGACCGGATGTCGATCCTGCTGCCGGCGCCGTCGGGCCGGATGCGGATGACGATATCGTCGCGAAAGCCGAACCAGGTGCTGGTCGCCACCGCCTCGAGGCGGCCCTCGGCCGGCGCGCGAGCCACGATGTCCCAGCCCATCGCCGTCGCCGCGGCATCGACCTTCCTGAACGCCTCGGCCGGCGGCTCGGCAAGGACCACCGGCGTGATGTCGGGATAGGCGGCCCGCTGCAGCACTGCTGCATTGGCGCCCGGATAGGTCGCCGGGTTCGACGCACCGCGGCGCAACTGCAGCGTGACCATCAGCGGCGGCGGATTGTTGGTGTCTGTGGTGATGTCGTTCAGTTCCGGCGCCTGCTGGGCGCGCAGGAACCAGTTGAGCGGCGTGTAGGCCGCTGCGACGCCGATCACGATGGCGAGCAGGGCCGCCAGGAAGCCGCGTCGCCTGTCACCGGGGCGCGTCGGCACGATGGTGGCGACCCCCAACGCCACGCCGGCCACGGCAAAGTAGAAGCCGTAGCGGAAGATCGTGAAGGCCGGTTCGATCTCGAGCCCGCCAAAGCGATGCAGCGGCCCGGCCGACGCGACAATGAGCGCCGCGACGCACGCCATGATGAAGGCCATGCGTGCCAGACGATGACTGACCGGATTGGTCGGACGAACGAACATGGCGTCGCGCATCGTAGCCGCGAAATCCAGGGTACGCACGGCTCCGGTGGATTTCTGCGGCTATCTCCGACGCAGCAGCTATCCCGGACGCCAGCCCGATGGCGCCATCTCGAAGCCCGCGAACTCGAAGCCCGGCGATACCGTGCAGCCGACCAGCGTCCAGGCGCCGAGCGAGCGCGCGGCCTGCCAGACATGGCGCGGCACCACCGCCTGTGGCCGCTCGCCGATGCCGAAGTCGGTACCGAGCCGCAGATGGCGGCTGGCCTTGCCATCGTCGCTCATCGACAGCTCGAGCGGCGCGCCGGCGTAATGATGCCAGATCTCGTCGGCATCGACCCGGTGCCAGTGCGAGCGCTCGCCGGCCTTCAGAAGAAAGTAGATCGCCGTTCCGGCGCTGCGTCCTTCGCCCGGCGACCGGAATGTCTCGACATAGTGACCGCCCTCGGGATGCGGCTTCATCCCGAGGCGGGCAATGATCTCGTCGGCGGTCACGACGCCGGCGGCACCGTCGCCTTCATCGACGGCAGCTTGGCAAAGTCGGCGTACCACTTGGCGAGCTTGGGCCGCTTGGCCCGCCAGTCGTGGCTGCCGAAGCGGAAGTCGAGGTAGCCCAGCGCACAGCCCACGGTGATCGTGCCGAGCGTCGGCTTGCCCTTGAGCGTCTTGGCCTCGGCCTCGAGCGCATCGAGCACGCCGTCGATCTTCTTCATCTGGCCCTGCGTCCAGTCGGGCCAGCGCCGGTCCTCGGGTCGCAGGAAGTTCTCGTAGCGCGCCAGCAAGGCGGCATCGAGCAAGCCGTCGCCCATCGCCTGCAGGCGCAGCGCCACCCAGCGGTCGCGGCCCTTGCGCGGCAGAAGCTTGCGGCCCTTGTGCTGCTGGTCGAGATATTCGCAGATCACCGGCGAGTCGAAGAGATCCATGCCCTTGACCGAGAGCGCCGGGATCTTGCCGATCGGATTGTGCTTGTCGAGATCGGCATTGGACTGCACGGGCGTCAGCGCCACGTTGATCATCTCGATCTTCTTGTCGAGCTTGGTCTCCAACGCCAGCACCCTGACCTTGCGGGCATAGGGTGACGCCGGCGAATAGTAGAGTCTCATCTTGGCCATTGTCGCTCTCCCCTCGGTTGCTTCAGGCGGCGGCCATCTGCGGAATCTCGGTATCGTTCAGGCGCACCTTGCGCGCCACGTCCAGGAGCTGCTGCCAGGTGGTGCCGTCGATCGGCACGCCGTTCTTCTCCCGGTCGACCTTGCGGGCGCGCTCGGGCTCGCCTGGCGCCAGGACCTCGGGCACGCCGGGCTGGGGCTTGGCCGACTTCACCCAGGTGATGAAGGTCTCGACTTCTTCCTCGAAGACCTCGGTGCCGCCCATCGCCTTGGGATCGATGATGATCGACAGCATGTTGTTGATGATGTCGTGCCCTTCCTTCTTGATGGTGCGCGGGCTGTGCGTACGTCCGCCGGTCAAAGCTCCCGCCAGCAGGTCGCAGATCACCGCGAGACCGCCGCCTTTGTGCAGGCCGAACGGCAGGATGGCGCCGAACGGCGGATTGTAGAGAACGCCCGGATCGGTGACGGCGCGGCCGGCCGCGTCGATCAGCAGGCCTTCCTCCATCTGGACCTTCTTGTTGTGCGCCACCCGCACCTTGCCTGCCGCCACCTGGCTGGTGGCAAAGTCGAGCACGATCGGCTCCTTACCCTTGCGCGGCACGGTCGTGCAATAGGGGTTGGTGGTGAAGCGCGCCTCGGCGCCGCCGAACGGCGCCACCAGCGACTTGTGGCCGTGCACGTTCACCCAATGCGTGCTCACCATGCCGGCGCGCGCGCACTGCTCGCCCCAGTGGCCGATCCGCCCGATGTGATGGGCGTTGGTGAGCCCGACGACGCACACGCCGTGCTGCCTGGCCCGTTCGATGCCGATGTCCATGGCTTCCTTGGCGACCACCTGGCCGTATCCGGCGCCACCGTCGATCACGATCACCGCCCCGTTGTCGCGGATGATTCTTGCATGATGATTACGGACGCAGGCGCCGGTGCCGGTGTTCTGGATGTAGTGCGGGATCATGCCGACCCCATGGCTGTCGTGGCCGAACAGGTTGGCCAGCACCAGATGATCGGCCACCAGGCGGGCCTCCTCGTCGGAGCTGCCGTCGGCCCGGCAGATCGCCATGGTGAAGGCATGCAACCGATCGGGCTTGATCCTGACCTCGCCGACTGAACTCTTGCCCTCGGCCATGCCTTCGTCTCCTCCGGGATTTCGCTTTCGGGACGCAAGGTTCCGCGTCGGCACAGCCCTGTCAACCGATGCGGAAAAGTCGCGCGGATCCGCCTAAATTTGGCCCCCAGGGGCCGGCAAGACGGGCCTCGGACCCCGTGGTAAACCGGGGCCGAATAACGAGGCCTGCGTGCGCTTTCCCATCCGACTGGCGTGGCTTCTCCTGCTGCTGGTCACGGCCGGCCCGGCGTTGGCCCAGACGGCGACGACGCCGCAGCGGCCGTTCGGCCAGCTCGTCGAGCTGTGGACGCGTCAGCTCGACCGCATCGCCATCCGCACCGAGCAGGCGAGCCTGCTGCCGGTCGAGATCGATGCCCTGCGCGAGCAGGCAGGCGAGGTGCGGGTAGCGGCCGCCGCGGCCGCAAACCTTGCCCGCGGCGACCTCGCCGACACGCGCAAGCTGCTGGCGCCGCTGGAAGCCAAGCCGGGCAACGACACCGTCCCCGAATCGGACGCGGTGAAAGCCGAACGCGACCGGCTGACCGAGCAGGCGGCGGTCAGCGAAGGCCGCGTCAAGCAATGCGAGGTGGTGATCGCGCGCGCCGACCAGCTGGTCGAACGGCTGACCAAGTTGCGCGGCGAGGTGATGCTGCGCACGCTCCTGCGCCGCGATGCGTCGCCCCTGTCGCGCGAGGTCTGGAGCAAGCTCGGGCCCGGGCTCGGCGCCTCGCGGCAGTCGCTGTCGGCGGCCACCAGCACGTGGCTCGGGGCCGGCGTGCAGTTCGACAGCCGCGAACTCGCCGGCCTGGGCGGTTGGGCGATCGTCACCGTCCTGCTGTGGGCGGGCGGCCGCTTCATGCGCCGCCGCTTCGGCCGCGGCGAGGCGACCGAGCCCGGGCAACGCGATCGCACCGTCACCGCGGCAATCGATGGCGTCGGCCTGGTGCTGGTTCCGATCCTGGCAGTCTGGCTGATCGGAAAGCTTCTGCTGGCCACCGTGCCGCCGCCGCCGATCAACATCCTGCTGCCCGAGCTCATCAGCCGGGTGATCACCTTCCTCCTGGTGGTGGGCCTCACCGCCACGGCCCTGTCACCGCGTCGGCCGGCGTGGCGCATCCTGCCGTTCACCAATGCGAGCGCCCACGAGCTCTCGCAGGCATTGCGCCGCCTGATGGCCGTCGGCCTCACCGTCGATTTCATCTATGTCGCCCTGACGCGCAGCGGCGGCGAGACCGACGCGGTCTCGGCTGTCGGCGCCCTGGTGCTGGCCACCGTCATCTCGCTGTTCACCCTGCCGGCGCTCGCCAACCGGGCGTGGCGGGCGGCCCAGCCCGAGGGCGAAGAGCGCTCGAGCATGATCGGTGGCACCTGGTGGTCGGTGTCGCGGCTGCTGCTCAGCATGGCGGTCCTGTCGTCGATCGTCTTCGCGCTGTTCGGCTATGCCACGCTCGCCGCTCAGCTTCACAACGCCATCTATTTCTCCTGCCTGCTGATCGCCGTCGCGCTGCTGCTGCACCGCCTGATCGGCGACCTGCTCGAGGAGGCGGCAGCGGCCGACACGCCGTCCGGCCGCTGGGTGCGCCAGCGCCTCGGCCTGCCGGAGGATGCGACGCTGCGCGGCCAGCACCTGCTGATGCTGCTGGTCGATCTCGTCCTGCTGGCGCTGCTCTCCGTCCTCATCCCGGCCGCCTGGGGCGTCGATACCGATGCCATCCTGAACGGCGCCGGCCAGCTCATTCGCGGCGTGCAGGTCGGCGGCATCACCATCTCGCTCGGCAGCATCGCCATGGCGATCGTGGCGTTCGTCGTCTGCATCCTGCTGGCCCGGCTGATCCGGGGCGTCGTGCGCGACCGCGTGCTGCCGACGGTCGATGCACCCATGACTCTGCGTCAATCGATCGACGCGGGGCTGAACTACGTCGGCGTGATCGTGGCGATCCTGATCGCCATCGGCGCGCTCGGCATCGACTTCACCAATCTCGCGATCGTGCTGGGCGCTCTGTCCGTCGGCATCGGACTCGGCCTGCAGAACATCGCCAACAACGTGATCTCCGGCGTCTTCCTGCTGGTCGAGCGGCCGATCAAGGCGGGCGACTGGGTATCGGTGAGCGGCCACGAGGGGTTCGTGCGGCGCATCAACATCCGCGCCACCGAGGTCGAGACCTTCCAGCGCACGCACGTTCTGGTGCCAAACAGCATGTTCCTGCAGAATCCAGTGGTCAACCGCACCTATGCCGACACGTCGAGCCGGGTCGAGATCAAGCTCACCGTGGCATTGAACACCGATGTCGCGGCCATGGAAGGGCTGCTGCGCGAAGCCGCGCTCGGCCATCCGCGCGTGCTGCGCGTGCCGGCGCCGATCGTGCGCTTCATCCAGATCGGGACGAGCGGCCTCGACTTCGAGCTGTTCGTGTTCGTGGCGCGGCTGGAGGACCGCCTGGTGGTGAACAACGACCTCAACAAGGCGATCCTGGCCAAGCTCATCGAGCTCAAGATCGTCGACCCCACGCCGGTTCCCGAGCTGCGCCTGCGCGGCGTCGAGCAATACCTCGGCGGTCCATCACAAGGCGACGGCCATGCCTCCGCGCCGTCGTAGGGACGAGGCGCCGCGCCGGCGCCTCCGACGTCACTGGCCGATCGTCGCGCTGTTCATGCTGGGGACGCTCGGCGGAGTCGCGCTGTGGGCCTATTCTCCCAGCCTGCCGGCCGAAACCCTGATCGCGCGCTATGCCGACGACCGCTCGAAGTTCGTCGACGTCGGCGGCGTGCGCGCCCATGTCCGCGAGCAGGGCGATCACGACGGCATCCCCGTGGTGATGATCCACGGCTCGATGGGCTCGCTGCACACGTGGGAGGGCTGGACGCGCGAGCTTTCGGACAAGGCGCGCCTGATCTCGGTCGACCTGCCGGGACATGGGCTCACCGGCGCGTGGCCGCGCGACGAGTACACGATCGAGGCCTATGCCGATTTCCTGGAAGTGCTTGTCGACACGCTGGACCTCGACCGCTTCGTGCTGGTCGGTCACTCGATCGGCGGCGCGGTGGCCTGGACGTTTGCCGCGACGCGCCCCGATCGCGTCAGCCAGCTCGTGCTGATCGACGCCGCGGGCTATCCGCGCACCGCAGGTGACGTGCCGCTGCCGACGCGGCTGGCACGCATGCCCGTGATCGGCGACATCGGCATCTACTTCAAGCCGGACCGGTTCGCGGCGCGCGCACTCGCCGAAATCTACGCCGATCCAGCCATGGTGACGCCCGAGCGCGTCAGGCGGTACGCCGAGCTGCAGCGCTTTCCCGGCAATCGCGAGGCGACGCTGCAGCGCGCCCGCACCCAGGAGCCGCTCGACCCCGCGCCGCTCAAGCGCCTCGACGTGCCGACCCTGATCCTCTGGGGCGGCAAGGACCGCTGGGTGCCGACTGCCGACGCCTTCCGCTTCCAGAACGACATCAAGGGTGCCGAGCTCGAGATCTTCGAGGCGCTCGGTCACAACCCGATGGAAGAGGACCCCAAGACGACGGCGGCCGCGGTCGCCGCCTTCATCAAGCCGATCGCACGACGGCCCGCACCGCCGCCGGAGCCGCCGGCCGACACGACCGTTCATCCCGCGGTCGTGCCGGAAAAGGACTGAGGCCGGGGCGCTACGACCTGAGGAGGGCCATCACCTTGTCGAAGGCCTGATCGGCGATCGCCTCGATCTCGGCCTTGGTGCGGTTCTGGATGGGATGCGGGACGTAGACGACCGCCGGATCGAACCCCAGCGATTCGCTTTGCGCCTCGACGCCGTCGACGAAGCCCGTGGTGACGATGTTCACGCCGGGGAGGCCGCGGCTGTCGAGATTATGAAGGTCGTGCAGACTGCACGATGTGCAGGACCCTCAATCGCTTAAGGCGATCACCGCGAGCTGCGCCTCGGCCGCGATCCGCTGCATCAGCGCGGTCGGCGCCACCTTGGTGTTGGTCGGCTTGGCATAGCGTTTGGTCGCCACGCCCGCCTTCTTGAAGTGGCCCTCGAGGCGGTCGATGAACTCGACGCCGCGCGACTTGCCGATGTCCATCAAGGCCACGACCTTGCCGTCGAGCGACGGCGGCGGGGCGAGTCGAGTGCGGCGAACGGGCGAGCTCTCGGCCGTGGGATCGCGCAGCTTCATCTGTGTCGTCATGGGCGAATCTCCCTGGTAACGGATTGGCATTCCTCGCGTACGCGCTGGCCGGGCCAGCCGCCGATGATGGCGGAGAATAGCCCGGCCTCGCCGCCGGCGCGAACGATCAGGACGCCGTCGGGCATGGGCTGGAACTTGTCGACGACCTGGTCGGCGTATTTCGGCGGCAGGCCCTCGGCCACGCCCTGGGCGCCCCAGACGAGATCACGGCCCGGCCGCTTCAGCGCGGCGAACAGCTCGTCCTCGATGCGGCGGCGGTTCCAGCCGCCGTCCTTGAAGATCTTGTAGTGTTCGGGCGTCAGCACCAGCACGGCGTTGCCGGCGTCGCAGAGCTTCGGATGCCCGACGCCGAACAGGCCCATTGCCAGCGAGCGCACCAGCTCCTCCGGCGTGCGCGAGCGCTGGTCGATGAAGCCGTGCACGCCCTCGCCATGGAACAGGGTGACGGCGCTCTTGCCGGGCGCGATGCCGCGACGCACCGACAGCGGCTCCCAGTCCGGGTCGGATTCATCCTCGGCAAAGCAGAAGGTGTACTTGCCGGGATTGCCCAAGGTCGCGCGATCGATCGCACCGGGCAAGCCGCCGCCGACGTTGCGCACGATGAGCTGCAGGCAGCGGCCGATCGTGGCGTTGGCGCGATTGCCCTGGCCCAGCGCATTGACGCCGCTGTTCATGCCGATCGCCTTGGCGACCGGCCCGTTGATGATCACCAGCGGGCCGGAGAAGTGCGTGGTGCAGAGCAGCCCGTGCATCACGAACAGCGGATCGAGAGCGGCCTCGAGCACGCCCAGCACGACCGGCATGTACTCCGGCTTGCAGCCCGCCATCACGGCATTGATCGCGACCTTCTCGACGGTGCAGGGGGCGAGGTTGGGCGGGATCAGCCCCACCACCTCGTCGGGCTTGCGCGCCGTGCCGCCCAGCATGCGCAGGATGCGCTCGTCGGTCGGCGGCACCACGGGCAGCCCGTCGGTCCAGCCGCGCTCGAAGCAGGCCTCCATCGGATCGTCCCAGTTGCCGACGGCGATCTCGCGCGACTTCAGCCCGGAATCGCCGTAGCGGGCGATCAGCGCCTCGTGCACGCCGGGCTCGACGCTCTTGGAGCCGCAGCCCGGCTGCCAGTCGGGCAGGCCCTTGCCCTCGGCGGCATTGCCGGCGAGCCGCATCCATTCCTTGCGCTCCCATCCTACCGTGCGCTCGACCTCGCGGCCGTCCTTGAAGCGGATCAGGGTCGGCACCGCCTCGATGTCGAGGCGGAAGGACCGTTCCAATGCATCGTCGTACAGCACCGCACGCACGCCGGACGGGAAGGTCGGATCATCCTGGCTGACCACCGCCAGCGGGCCGGCGCGATCGAGACTCTGCATCACCGGCTCGACCAGGACGCAGGTCGGGCAATCGCGCTTGGCGACGATGACCAGGCCGTCGCGGGGCAGACCGTCAATCATTGAGCAAGCCCTCCACCTGCTTGTCGATGAACGCCGCGTCCTCGGGATTGGCGAGGGGGTTGCCGGCGCGATGGCCCCAGACGGACGGGATCTCGACCAGCTTGCCATTCCTCAGGTGCGGAAGCTCGGCGCGATTGTCGTCGGTCTGGAAATAGAGGTCGGTGGCCGACGGCATCAGCAGAACCTTGGCCTTGATCGCTGCCAGGGCCATGGCAAGGTCGCCGCGAAAGAGGTCGTTGGCGGAGATGTCGCCGTTCTGCCAGGTCCAGAGCTGGGCCATCAGATCGCGCGCATCGCGGCGCAGGAAGCTCGCCTCCCACGAGCGCACCAGGAATTCCTCCAGGCTGGTGAAGCCGAGCCCCCGCCACATCTCGCGGCGATAGAAGGTCTGGCTGAGCGCCCAGCCGGCATAGATGCGGCCCATGGCGCGGAGCCCGTCCTGCGGCGTGCGCGCGTTCTGCACCGCCGTGCGCACACCCTCGAGGAACACGAAGTTGTGCGGCGCGGTCCTGGCCGAGCCGCAATTGACGACGATGCGTTCGACCGCCTCGCCGAACAGCGCAGCCCAGTGATAGGCCTGCTGCGCACCCATCGACCAGCCGTAGACCATCTTCACGCGGTCGACGCCGAACAGCTCGGCGAGCAGGCGGCGCTGCTGCATGACGTTGTCGTAGGTCGTGACCTCGGGGAACTCGCCTTCGGTGTTCGACGGCGAGGACGACAGCCCGTTGGTGAACATGTTGGGAATGACGATGAAATAGCGGCTGGGATCGAGGCAGTGCTCGACATTCACCAGCCATTCGATGTCGGTGTGATGGGCCGAGTAGCTGGTCGGATAAACGATGACGTTGTCCCGCTTCGGACCGAGCGTGCCGTAGGTCTTGTAGACGATGCGCGCGCCCTTGAGCGTGCCGCCTCGCTGCAGCGCGAGGTCGCCGCAGGCGAAAATCCCTTCGGCGGTCCTCACGCCAGGGTCCTCACGATCTCGCGCTGGACCTGGATGTAGCCTCGGGCGACGTGCTTCAGGTGCGGCCGCAGGTGACGATGCGCTTCGGGCAGATTGTGAAAGGAAATGTTGGGGAACAGATGATGCTCGGCGTGATAGGGCAGGTTCCACATCAGGAAGCGAACGACAGGGTTGCTGAGCGTGGTGCGCGTGTTGGCGAAACCGTCGTCCGAGTTGGGGCAGAGCGTGTGCTCGCAAAGGAGATAGAGACGCAGGAACGGCAACCCCGC
Organism: Pseudomonadota bacterium; assembly: GCA_023386865.1. Taxonomy (GTDB): domain Bacteria; phylum Pseudomonadota; class Alphaproteobacteria; order Reyranellales; family Reyranellaceae; genus Reyranella. The sequence continues at coordinate 4,866 of JAEWIV010000474.1, read as the reverse complement.
GAGCAACGGGATGAACCACACCCACAGCACCACCGTCGTCTGGAAAACGATCGAGCCTACGACGAGCGTCCCATACAGGGCGAGCAACCAGCGGCCCCAGCGGCGAGCCTCCGGCCAGGCCGATGGATGGATGTAGTCGACGTTGCCCCGGTAGCCGAAAGGAAAGAGGAAGATGTCGCGCAGCCGCATCACGAGGAACGGGATCGAGCTGACGCGGAGCAGGTACTGGCCCCAGGTTCGCGGCGTGCCCGAGGTGATGAGTTCCGGGTCGCGCTCGGGATCCTGGGTGTAGCGATGATGCGCCAGATGATAGTGCCGGTAGAAGCCCGCGTTGTTCAGGATGGCGGCGCCCGAGAAGAAGGCGAGCAGGTCGGCCATCCAGCGCGTCCTGAACGAACCGTAGTGCACCGATTCGTGCATCGCGCCGAACAATGAATTGATGAAGATCCCCTGTACGAGGAGGGCCGGCACCAGCCACCAGGTACCCTTGCTCGCCAGCACCAGCCAGCCGCCGGCGACCAGCAAGGCGAGATGAGCCGCGGTCTGCACCAGGCCATGTCGGTCGGATCGGGCATAGAGGCGCTTCAGCACCTCGGCAGGCACGACCCGCATCTGGCGCGCGCGCTGGCCGGTTACGACAAAAGCCGACATGGCCCACCTCCTCCGGCCGGAGGCTAGAGGGGAAATCGATCGGATGGAACCACACCGGCGCTCCATTCCAGCCGCGCGGCACCGATCCTGGGTTTGCGCGACCTTCGCGATCGCCCGCCTCGCGGCACTCGAGGCCTAAGCGCCTGAGAAAAACCAATAAATTGACTTGGAACAACCTTCCACCGGGAGGCGTTCATCCCGCATGCGCTTCCGGAGAGAAAGGAGTGAACGATGAGCGACTACATCCCCAATCCGCCCAATCCAGAGCGCGACCCTCGGAACTATGACCGCTATTACGAAGACAATAGCGGTAAGGGCGTTACCCTGGTCGTGGGCATCCTGGTGGCCATCGCCTTGGCGGCAGGCCTGATGTTCTTCGCTGGCTCGCCCAACGAACGGACCGAGCAGGCCCAGTTGCCGGCGCAGGAACGGACGATGACCCCTCCGGCCAACCCGGCCCCCGCGACACCGCCGGCGGCGCCGGCCCGTCCGGCCACTCCGCAGCAATAACTCGCAAAACGCCGAAAAAAAGGCCCGGCCGCGCGTACACGCGGTCGGGCCGGAAGGCCTTTTGTGTCTCGCCGGTTTCCTAGCATGCGCCCCGGCGGGGTTCCCGCGCGTCCAGTGCAGAGCTGATTTGCACGCTGCTGCGGCCAGGGTCGAGCGACTACTTGGCGAGCTTGTCGAAGGGCGCTCGCAAGAACAGCGGCGTGCTGACGCCTCTCACGTCGGCCCGACTTCGGTCGACGTCCTTGGCTATGCAGCGGCGATCGAGTGCCTCGTCGATGGCGTCGCGCGGATAGGTACGAACAGTGCTCAGCACCATCTGCACCATTTCAGCGCTTTGACGCGCAGTGGCACCGGCCGATTTCATCTTGAGAACCGCCTGCTCTATGTCGGCCTGCACGCCGGCATAGAGAAATGGCACAGTTTCGGTCGAGCCGCGCAGGCAATAGAACAGCAGCGAACGGTCATCGGCGTAGTCGCGCGCTGTCAGCAGCACCGCCTCGAACTGAGCCCGTTCCAACGCCGCCTCGGCCTGAGTTGCCGGCAGCGCCACCAGCAGGAAGCTCGCCGCCAGGAACGTCCGGCCTGATCGGACCGCCGATGCCATCATGGTAAGGCCATCTTGAACGCGGGCCCCCTGGTTGTCGACCGGGACGCTCGCGATGCCTGGCTTGGCCTTCGTCCGCTTTATCATCACAAATAGCGACGCAGCGTCGGCAGCGCCTGCTCGACGCAGGCCCGACCTTCGGCGATCGCCTCCTCGGCGCGATTGAATTCCATCAAGCCGATGCTGCGCAGCCTCGGTACCAGCATGACATGCGGCGGCTCGCCCGCGAGCCGCGCCCGCGTGATGTGGTCCTGCATGATGTTTATGGCGGTGGCGAGCACATCGAAATAACCGGGTGCCGCGTCGCTTGAGGGCGGCGGCGTGGCGGTCTCGGCCGGCCGGCGCCGCAACGCGGCCGGCAGAGGCCATGGCCCCAGCATGCGCCGCACGACCTCGCCCGACAGGCGCGACGGCCTCGTGTCGATGGGTGGTTCCGGCTCGGTGAAGCGTCGCCCCACGAGTTCTCCGTTCAGGTTGACGGCGATGACGACTTGGGCGCCCAGCGCACGGCACACCGAAACGGGGACGGGGTTGGAAAGACCACCATCCAGAAGCCACCTTTGATCGACGCGCGCGGGGCTGAAGATGCCCGGGATTGCGATCGAGGCGCGCACCGCTTCGTGAATCGGTCCGGATTGCAGCCAGATCTCGCGGCCCGTGGCCATGTCGGTGGCGACGGCCGCGTAATCTGTCTTGTAGCTTTCGATCGGCTCGCCGATGCCCAGGCCCTCAAGGAACGACACGACCTGCCGTCCGCTGACCAGCCCGCCGCCGGTCAATCGCAGGTCGGTCAGGCGTGCGATGGTGCGCCAGGTCGCCGTGCCCGCCCATTGCCGGAGTTCGGAGAGGCGGCCGGCGACGTGGGCGGCGCCGACCAAGGCTCCCATTGAAGCGCCACAGACGATGTCAGGCTGGATGTCGGCTTCGATCAGCGCGTCGATGACGCCAATATGCGCCCAGCCGCGGGCCGAGCCGCTGCCCAGCGCGAGGCCAATCCGAGCTCGTGCCATGTCCCATCATAGTTGCGTCGAACAACAGCGGCCATCCGGAACCACCCGCACGATTTGCCCGTTGAACCGGCGTGAGGTGATGACCGTCGGTTGGGAAGATGGTCGGGAAGGCAAAAATTGGGTGACTTGCGCGCGTTGATAGCGAAGCTGGCGCTCCGAGACGATCGTCCGACCTGTCCGTCCTGCGGGAAGGGCAAGCTCGTCCTGATCAGCGAACGCCCCGATCCGAACTTCGGGGCCCTTGGCGTTGTCGAGCAGACGTTGCGATGCGACAACCCCGCGTGCGGCAAGCTTACGATCGACTGATCAGCCGATTGCCTGCTGCAGGCGTGCGAGTTCTGCAGGTTGCCCGAGCTAGCCTTCCGGGGCAGCATGCCGGCATGAGCGAAAGCGTAACCAAGCTTGGCAAGCGCATCGAGGAGTTGCAGAACGCCGCGCGCAAGGCGCGCTTGGAAGCCATGCAGCTCGCCGCCAAGCTGCTGACGACGTCCAATTCGGAGCTGGCGGGAGCGCCGACCAACGCCCCTCGACAGGGCGAGCTCGCGGCGTTGCGCGCCCGCTACGAAGGGCTCGTCAAGATCGCCGACGAGGCGCAGGCCCAGATCGACAAATTGCAGGCCGAGGAACACGACCGGAAGTATTATCGCTGAGCAGCGATCGACGGTGCCGCTCAGGCCCTGATGAAGGCCAGCAGGTCGGCGTTGATCGTGTCGGCATGCGTCGTCGGCATGCCGTGCGGGAAGCCCTTGTAGGTCTTCAGCGTCCCGTTCTTCAACAGCTTGGCTGACAAGGGGCCCGAGGCTGCGTAGGGGACGATCTGGTCGTCGTCGCCGTGCATCACCAGCACCGGGATGGCGATCTTCCCGAGGTCGCCGGTGAAGTCGGTCTGCGAGAAGGCGACGATACCGTCGTAGTGGGCCTTGGCGCCGCCCATCATGCCCTGACGCCACCAGTTCTGGATCAGGCCTTCCTGGGACGTCACGCCCGGCCTGTTGAAGCCGTAGAACGGCCCTGCCGGGATGTCGCGGTAGAGCTGGGCACGGTTGGCGGCGAGCTGCGCCTGGTAGCCGTCGAACACTTCCTTTGGCAAGCCGCCGGGATTGGCCGGCGTCTTGACCATCAGAGGCGGCACGGCAGCGATGATGGCGGCTTTGGCCGCCCGGCCTTCGCCGTGGCGCGCCAGATAGTGCACCACCTCGCCGCCGCCGGTCGAATGGCCGACATGCACCGCGCCTTGGAGACCGAGGTGCTCGACGACTGCCGCGAGATCGTCGGCGTAGTGATCCATGTCGTGCCCGTCGGCCACCTGCGCCGAACGGCCGTGGCCGCGCCGGTCGTGGGCGACAACTCGATAGCCGTGGTTGAGGAAGAACATCATCTGGGCGTCCCAGTCGTCCGCCGACAACGGCCAGCCATGGCTGAACACGATGGGCTGGCCCTTGCCCCAGTCCTTGTAGAAGATCTCGACGCCGTCCCTGGTCGTGATGAAAGCCATTGCCCCTCCGGATTGCCGTCGACCACTACACGACGGACATCGGAGCCTGGCAAGCCCGGGACGGTCCCGACCAGACCGACCTCCGGTGTGGTACGATCCTGCTTCGAGGAGAGCCATGGCCGAGGAAAATCGCCCACGCCGCTTTGCTGTGCTGATCGATGCCGACAACACCTCGTCCCGCATCGTCGACGGCCTGTTCGAGGAGATCGCGCGGTTCGGCGAGCCGAGCGTGCGGCGCATCTACGGTGACTTCTCCAGCCCGCGCCTGAAGTCGTGGACGGAGGTGCTGCAGAAGCATGCCATCGACCCTTACCAGCAGTTCGCCTACACGTCGGGCAAGAACGCCTCGGATATCGCCCTGGTGATCGATGCCATGGACCTGCTGCACAGCCGTCGCTTCGACGGCTTCTGCCTGGTCTCGTCCGACAGCGACTTCACGCGGCTCGCGTCCCGCCTGCGCGAGGAAGGCGCCGACGTCTACGGCTTCGGCGCGCAGAAGACTCCCGAAAGCTTCCGTCAGGCCTGCCGGCGCTTCATCTACACGGAGAACCTGGTACCCGAGGCGGGGGGGGGCGCCCCCCCCGCCCCCCCCCCCC
>JAEWIV010000457.1 GCA_023386865.1 Pseudomonadota bacterium | reverse complement strand
CGCCTCGACCGCCAGCTCGGTCACCTTCTGCCCGACTTCGGTGCCGCGCATCTTGACGATCGAGGCCATGCTGCCCGGCGCGTCACCGGTCTTGAGGCTGGAGTAGAACATCAGCTCGTTCATCTCGACGGCATCGATCTCCATCTCCAGCGCCGCCATCTTCTCGCGCCAGTTCGGATCGTCCGACAACGGCTCGCCGCCATCCATTTGCGTCTTCGACAAGGTCTGCAGATGCCGGAAGGCCTTGCGCAGGCGTGGCCCGTGCGCCTGGCCACCGCGTTCGAATTCCAGCAGGTACTTGGCGTAGGTCCAGCCCTTGTTCTCCTCGCCCACCCGGTTCTCGACCGGCACCTTCACGTCGGTGAAGAACACCGAGTTCACCTCCTGCGTGCCGGCGCGGTTGCCGTCGGCGGTGATGATCGGCTCGACCGAGATGCCGGGCGTCTTCATGTCGATCAGCAGGAACGAGATCCCCTCCTGAGGCTTACCCTCGGTCGACGTACGCACCAGGCAGAAGATCCAGTCGGCGGTCTGGGCGAGCGTCGTCCAGGTCTTTTGGCCGTTGACGACATAGTGGTCGCCGTCGCGCACCGCCCGGGTGCGCAGGCTAGCCAGGTCGGAGCCGGAGCCGGGCTCCGAGTAGCCCTGGCACCAGATCAGGTCGGAGTTCAGCATCGGCGGCAGGTGCTTGGCCTTCTGCTCGGCCGAGCCGTACTTCATGATCACCGGCGCGCACATCTTGGGACCGAACGGCGAGGTGCCGGGCGCGCCGGCCCGCGCCATCTCCATCTCGAAAATATACTTCTGTGTCGTGCTGAACCCCGGCCCGCCGAACTCCTTGGGCCAGCCGGTGCACAGCCAGCCCTTCCTGGCCAGGCGCTTCTGCCAGTCGATCAGCCGTTCCTTGGGCATGTAGGCGTTCCGGCCGACCTTGATCTCGCCCACGATCTCGGGCGTCAGGTTCTCCTTCAGCCAGTCGCGCACTTCCTGCTGGAAGGCCAGCTCTTCCTTGCCGAACGTCAGGTCCATCGAGGGCTCCTTCTATGGGCGCGAAAATACCGCGCCGGGTTTGCGGCCGTAAAGCACGTGCTCGTCCTACCCGCACCATGCGGGAGGAATGACGGAGCGCCCGCTAAGCAACCTTCAGATGCGGGAACATGGAGAGCCTCGCCGACTCGTCCATCTCCGTCTTGAAGCTGTGCTTGTCCTTCAGCGTCATCGCCCGCTGCGCCGCGGGGCGCGCGCTGATCTCGGCGAGATGGCGCTGGAGATTGGGCAGCTTCTCCGCGGCGTCCTGACCCAGGACGTTGGCAATCAGGCGCGACCATCCCCACACCGCCATGTCGACGATGGTGTAGACGTCGCCGCACATGAAGCGCTGCTTGCCGAGCCGCGCTTCGAGGATGTTCCAGTGACGCTGAGCTTCGAAAGTATACCGGTTGACCGCATAGTCGTTGGGCTTGGGCGCGTAGGTGCGGAAATGCACCGCCTGCCCGGAATACGGCCCGATGCCCGACGCCACGAACATCAGCCACGACAGCATCTCGCCGCGCGCCTTGAGCGACGTGCCGGGCAGGAATTGCCCGGTCTTCTCGGCGAGATAGAGCAGTATGGCGTTGCTGTCGAAGACGGTGACGCCGTCGTCGATGATGACCGGAACCTTGGCGTTGGGATTGATCGCCAGAAACTCCGGCGTGTGTTGCTCGCCCTTGCGCGTGTCGATCGGCACGAGCTCGTATTTCAGCCCCATCTCCTCGAGGCAGAGGGCGACTTTCGTCGGATTGGGGGCGAGGTTGTAGTAGAACTTGATCTTCGGCGGCATCGTCATGGCTGTCACTCCGGCTTGGCTCCCGACTGCTTGATGATCGGATTCCAGAACGCCATCTGGTCGTCGTAGAACTTCTTGGCCGAGGCCGGCGTCGAATCCTGGATGAGCTCGATGGCGCGGTCCTCGGCCCACTTCTTCACCTCGGGCTCCTTCAGCACCTTGTTGAAGGCGGCATTGAGCTTGTCGATGATCGGGCGTGGCGTGCCCTTTGGCGCATAGGCCGCGTACCACGTGTTGATCGAAAACGGGAAACCCAACGCCTCCTGCACGGTCGGCACGTCGGGAAGCTGCGGCAAACGCTTGTCCGCGGCGACGGCGAGCACACGCACCTTGCCGCCTTCGATGAAACCCTTGCTGGTCCCGAGCGTGTCCATCTGGAAGGCGTGGCGGCCGGCGATCAGGTCGACCATGCCTGGCGCCGAGCCGCGGTAAGGCACGTGCAGCGCCTCGCCGCCCGCCTTTTCCGCAAACAGGTAGCTCGCGAGATGGATCATGCCGCCATTGCCGGACGACGGGTACGAGTACTTCCCCTTCTCCTTGCGCAGCATCTCCGCGAGCTCGCCGATCGACTTCGCGCCGTCGGACGGCACGACCACGATCAAGGGCACGCTCGCGACATAGGCGATGCCTTCGAAGCCGTTGACCGGATCGTAGCCGACCTGCTTGCCGTAGAGCGCCGGCGCCATCGCCATCGTCGAGGCGCTGAACAGGATCGTGTAGCCGTCGGGCTTGGCGTCGGCGACCATCGCGGTTCCGATATTGCCGGTGGCCCCGGGCTTGTTCTCGACCACGACCTGCTGGCCCAGGAGCTCGCTCAACCGCGGCGCCAGCATGCGGCCGACGATGTCGGTCGGTCCGCCGGCGGCGAAGGCGATGACCATGCGGATCGGCTTGTCCGGATAGTTCGCCTGCGCCTTTGCCACGGCGGAAACCGCCGTTGCGGCCAGGCTGCCGAGCGCTGTTCGTCTCGTCAGGATCATCGTTTCCCCCTACTCCACCTTGGCGCCCGATGCCTTGACGATCGGCGCCCACATGGCGATCTGGTCTTCGTAGAATTTCGCCGACGAGGCCGGTGTCGACTGCACCATCTCCATGCCCAGAGCCTTGGCCTTGTCGACGATCGCCGGCGACCTGATCGCCTGGTTGATCGCGGCGTTGAGCTTGTCGACGATGGGCCGCGGCGTGCCCGCCGGCGCGAAGATCAGGTACCAGGTGACGACCCGCAACGAAAATCCGGTGATCTCCTTGACCGTGGGCACGTCGGGCAGCGCCGCCATACGATGGTCGTCACAGACGGCGAGGATGCGCAGGCGTTCGCCGTCGACGAACCCCTTGCTGCTGCCCAGCGTATCGATCTGGAAAGCGTGCCGGCCGGCCAGCGTGTCCTGCATGGCCGGCGCCGACCCGCGATAGGGGACGTGCAGCGTCTCCGCACCGATACGCTGGGAGAAAAGCAGGCTGCCCATGTGGATCAGGCTGCCGCTGCCGGGCGTGCCGTAGGATTTGCCCGGCTCCTCCTTCAGGAGCGCGATCAGCTCCTGCAGCGTCTTGGGGCCGTCGGCCGGCACGACGATGACCATCGGGATGGTCGTGAAGTGGGCCACCGCGACGAAGCTCTTGTAGGGGTCGTACGGCAGCTTGTCGTAGACCGACGGCACGATGCTCATGATCGAGGTGCCTACCAACATCGTGTAGCCGTCGGGCTTGGCCTCGGCGACGAGCTGCGAGGCGATGTTGCCTGCCGCCCCCGACTTGTTCTCGACGACGACCTGCTGGTTCACGATCTCGCTCAGGCCCTGCGCCAGCATGCGCGCCGACAGGTCGGCCGGTCCGCCCGGCGGGAAGCCGCCGACGAAGCGGATGGCGTGGTCGGGCCAGGCGCCTTGCGCCCGAGCGCCTGCCGCCAGCATCGTGGCGGTCAGGCCGGCCAAGGCGTTGCGGCGTGAGACGATCATGGCACTCTCCTACTCGACCTTGGCGCCCGAGGCTTTGACCACCGGCACCCAGAAAGCCATCTGCTGCTGGTAGAACGCTTTCGCCGATGCGGGCGTCGATTGCACGAACTCGATCTCGAGCGGCCTGGCCTTGTCGATCAGCTCGGGGCTGCGGATCGCCTCGTTGATCGTCGCGTTGAGCCTGTCGACGATCGGCCGCGGCGTGCCGGCCGGCGCGAAGACCATGTTCCAGGTGCTGACGTTGAAGGGAAAGCCGAGCTTCTCCTGCACCGTCGGCGCGTCGGGAAATGCCGCCAGGCGCTTCTCCGAGCACACCGCCAGCACCTTAAGTCGTCCGCCATCGATGAAGCTTTTCACGCTTCCCGGCGCATCGATCTGGAAAGCATGGCGGCCGGCGAGCGTATCCTGCGTGGCCGGCGCCGAACCGCGGTAAGGCACGTGCATCGCCTCCGCAGCGACGCGCTGGGTGAACAGCAGGCTGCTGATGTGGATCAGGCTGCCGTTGCCGGGCGATGGATAGGAGTGCTTCGCCGGTTCCTTGCGCAGGAGCGCGACCAGCTCGTCGAGGGATTTCACCCCGCCCGCCGGCGCGACGATGATCATCGGCACGGTGGTGAAGTGCGCCACGGCGTCGAGACCGTTCACGGGATCGTACCCGAGCTTGTCGTACAGCGCCGGCACGATGCTCATGATCGAATTGCCGACCAGCATCGTATAGCCGTCGGGCTTGGCCTCGGCGACCAGCGCCGAGCCGATGTTGCCTGCCGCCCCGGGCTTGTTCTCGATCACGATCTGACGGCCGAGCAGTTCGCCCACGCGCTGCCCGAGCAAGCGGCCGACCACGTCGGTGGCACCGCCGGCCGGAAAGCCGACCACGAACTTCACAGGCCGGTCCGGCCAGCCCCCTTGCGCCCGGACCGCCGGGGAGAGGGCCAATGCCGCCCCCGCCGCCAGGGTCCCGCGGCGGCCAAGCTTTTTCATGGTTTCCTCCCGTACCCCGTCACTCTACGGCTATGCTCGGGCCAAGCAACGGCAAGCAGCGGAGGGAACTCAAATGGCGAAACGCATCAACCGCGCCATCGAACTCCTGGAAGCCGACCAGGCGCTCTATTACGACGGCCCCCACACCGGTCACGTCCTAACCTACGAACAGGGCCGCCGGGACGCCAAGACCTGGGCCGACTACATCAATGTCGGCATGGAGCACGGCGACTTCGACATGAAGGGCCTGTCGGACTACATGCGCGGCCTGGCTGACGGCGGCCCGACCAACTCCGGCCATCGCACCCCCACCGTGATCGTCGAGGCGCCGGTCAATGGCATCGACGGACCGACGGTGGCCTACAATGCCTGGCAGTTCCGGCAGATCTTGGGGCGCGGCGTGCACGGCATTCTGCTCTGCCAAGCGGAAACCGCCGACGCCGTTAAGGAGTTCGTGCGCGCCTGCCGCTTCCCCCACCATAAGGTTGGCATCGACAAGATCGGCATCGGCAGCCGAGGGCGTGGGTCGGAGCCGACGGCTGCCCCGATCTGGGGCATTGATCAGCAAGAGTATTTTGCCCGTTGCGAGCCCTGGCCGCTCAACCCGCAAGGCGAGCTGCTGCTCGGCGTAAAGATCGAAAGCCCACCGGGCGTCGAGCATTGCGAAGAGATCTTGGCGGTGCCTGGACTAGGGTTTGCCGAGCTCGGGCCGGGGGATCTCGGCCTGGCGCTGGGCTATACCGCCCTCCAGCGCCGGCCTTATCCGCCGGAAATGGAGCGGGCTCGCGCGCGGGTCTTCTCCGCCTGCAAATGGAACAAGCTCGCCTTCCTGGAGGGCGCCACCCCGGAGAAGATCGCGGCCAGCCTAGACGAGGGCGTGCGCATCATCGCGGGCCATAATCCCGAGGTAGCCCAGCTCGGCCGGGCGCATCAGAAACGGACGATGCCGGTCTAGGGAGCGCGGGGGGCCTGGAGCAGCCGGAATATCTCCCGCCAGGCCTCCTCCGGGTCCTCGAGCACGTCCTTCGGCGAGAAGCGAGCGACCTGCCAGCCGAGCTGCTGCATCGACTGGGTGCGCACGGTGTCGTCCTCGCCGTCGATCTCGATCACGAGCTTCTTCGTCGTGCACACGAAGGCGGCAAGGTACGGCCCGACCGGCTGCATCCGGCGGAATCGGGCGCCGCCGAGCGGTCGCGAGCACAGCAGCTCCCACATGGCCTGCTCCGCATGATTGCCGGCGCGGCGCAGGTCGCGCGCCCGCTCGATGCGTTTTTGCAGAGTGCGCCAGCGCTTTCTCTCGCTGCCCTTGGCGGCTGATGCGACGATGCGGCCCGTATCCATGACCGGCATGAACGCCTCCCCTCAACGCTGAACCGCGGGGAAGCTAGGCCCGGTCCGGCCGGGGTTATGTGGCAATTACCACACCGTCGTGGCCGGGGTCGGCGCCGCCGTCCAGGCCATCCTCGTGGATGCGGATGGCGTGGACGGCGGCGAAGCCGAATGTATGGGGGGTGCGTACCACGGGATAGCCCAAGGCCTGCAGTTCGCGCTCGACCCGGCCCTGGATGCGGTTGGAGATGTCGATCACGTCCGACGTGGCCGAGAAGCGCGGCGCGCTCACGGCCTCGACCATGGTCATGTCGAAGTCGAGCGCGTTCAGGATGACGTGCAGCACGCCCATGGCGATCTGCGTGGCGCCCGGCGCGCCGATGATGAGGTGCGGCTTGTCGCCCTTGAAGATGATCGACGGCACCACCGAGCTGAAACGTGCCTTGCCGGGCGCGATCGAGCCCGCCCTGCCCGGCCGCGGGTCGAACACGCCCATGCAGCCGTTGTACATGAAGCCCAGCCCCGGCCTGATCACGCCGGACGGCATGCCGAGCGAAAGGGTCCTCGAGAAGCAGTTGCAGTCCTTGTCGAGCACCGAGATGTGCGTGGTGTCCTTGGAAACCGCGCCCGAGTTGAAGCGCGGCACCTCGGCCTTAACGCCGCGCGTGATTTCCCCTGCCATGGTCCTGGCATAGGATTTGGAGATCAGCCGTTCGATCGGCACCTCGACGAACTTCGGATCGCCGACATGGGCGTCCTTGTCGATCGTGGCGCGCTTCATGGCCTCGCTGACGATGCGCAGGTGCTCCACGGAGCCGTGCTCCAGCGCCGCAAGGTCGAAGTTCTCGAGGATGTTCAGCATCTCGAGCAGCATGACGCCGCCGCCCGGCGGCTGGTTGGTCGAGACGCGATAGCCGCGATAGTCGCCCCACAGCGGCGGATTGCGCACCGGCTTCCACGCCGCAAGGTCGTCCGCCGACAGGAGCGCGTCGTTCTTCTCCATGTCGGCCGCGATCGCCTCGGCGATCTCGCCCGAATAGAACACATCGGCGCCACCCTTGGCGATGGCGCGCAGCGTCTGGCCGTAGTCGCGGTTGACCACGAGATCGCCGACCCGCTTGGGGCTCCCGTCGGGCCGGCAGTAGAGCGCGCGCGCCGCCGGCGTGAAGCCGGTACGCTCGTAGTTGGGCGCGCGGCCGAAGGCGCCGTCGTCGGACCACCAGTAGTGCACGTGCGGCCGCACGATCCAGCCGCCCTCTGCCCAGGCGATGGCGGGCTCGACGATGCGCGACCACGGCAGGCTGCCGTGCTCCTTGTGCGCCTCGTAATACATCTTGAGGTTGGCCGGCGCGCAGATCGACTTGTAGCCGATGTCGTTGACGCGCCCCTTGAGGATGAAGCCGTAGCCGTCGCGCGCCTCGCTCTCGATCAGATTCGCCCACATGTCGGGGCGGGCGCCGAGCGGTGCGGGTGCGTGCGCATCGATGTAGCCGTGGAACTTCTTGCCCGGCATGTAGATGCCGCACGACCCGAAACCCGCGATGCCGCACATCATCGGATCGACCACGCCCTGCACCAGGGCGCAGGCAATGCCGGCATCGACCGCATTGCCGCCTTCGCGCAGGACGTCGGCCCCCGCTTCCGTGGGCTCGGGCTGCGGCGCGACGATCATCGCCTTCTTGGCGTAACGCACTTCGATGTCCTCCCGGCTCTCGTCCTCAGCGTAGCGAATCAGAACGACAAAAGCTCACTCCCAGCCGTTTCTCTTTCGCAGCACGGCAGTCGCGGGCGCGAGCGCCATGCCCTTGCCCTGCACGGTCGGCAGCCAATCGCCCAGCGCCTGCAGGGTCGCCTCGTGGGGATGGCCGATCACGACCACGAAACCCTGGCGCCGCGCGATCGCTTCGGCCTCGGCGAGCTTGCCGCGCACCGCATCGAGCGTCTCCTCGTCGTCGAGGAAGACGTGCCGAACGATGGAAGGCACACCCATCTCCTGGGCGAGCTGGTCTCCCACCGACTGCGCGCTGGTACGCGAATCGAGGAACATCAGGCCGCGGCCCTTGAGCTGGCGCAGCACCGCCTCCATGCCGGGTTTGACGGCGGTGAAGCGGCTGCCCATGTGGTTGTTGACGCCGGCGAAGCCTTCGAAGCTGTCGAGGGCGGCATTGGTGCGTTGGCGCAGCTCGGCATCGCTCAACGACACCAGGAGCGCATTGGGCCCAGGATCGTTGCGCCCGTTGGGCTCCATCGGCAGGTGCAGCATCAGTTCATGTCCCCTTGCCCGCGCTGCTTTCGCCTGCTCGCGCAGGTCCTTGGCGTAGGGCAGGAACGACATGGTGAGGGGGCCGGGCAGCTCCCAGGCGCGCCGCGAGCGCGGCCGGTCGAGGCCGACATCGTCGATCACGATGGCGACCAGCGGCCTGCTGTTGAGGTCGCGAAACGGCACGGCGTTGCGCCGCCACGTCTCGGCGCTCGAGGAGGCGGCCGCGAGCTGCACCTTCGGTCGCGGTTTTTCCTCCAGCGTGGGGCGCGGCCGGCCCGGCTCGACCTCGGTGTACTTGGGGAGGTCGGGCAGGTCTTCGATGCGCGCGTACTTCGCTGCCGGCGCGGTCGCCGCCCCGCGCTTCATGTCCTCCAACGCCTCGCGCGCCAGACGATCGCCATCGCCGGCGCCGAGGCGCTCGGCCAGCCAGTAGCCGCCGAACAGGCTGGCACCGAACAACATCAGGCCGCCGGCAACGACGGCGGCCCAGCGACGGGCGTAAAGCCAGGCAGACAGGTCCTCGACTCGCCGCCGCAGCCTTTCTCCGAGGCCGGGCGCGAATTGCGGACTCTTTCTGTTCGCCTTCCTGCTTCTGTTCTTCCTAGACGCCATCTGAACAGTCAGTCCTAACGCCTTGGCCCGTCGCCCTTATTTTGCCTCAGTTCAGAGCCGCCGACAAAACAATAGTTACAATCCGCCGGTCGTCTTCACGACCCGGATGTCGGGCTCGCCGGAGCGCCCGCTCTCGCGTGTGAAGCCCATCCGCCTGGTCAGCTCGAGCATCTTGTGGTTCTCGCGCAGCACGTGGCCAACCACGCGGTTGATGCCGCGCGCCTTGGCGTACTGCAGGACATGGTTCAGCAGCAGCGTCCCATAGCCGTGACCCTGCCGGTCGGAAGCCACCACCAGGGCGAACTCGGCCTGCTCGAACCCAGGATCGGCAGCCAGCCGTCCCACCCCCAGCAGGTCCTTGCCGTCGAGCAGGAGAAAAGCCATTTCGCGGTCGTAGTCGATCTGGGTGAGCCGCGCCGCCATCTCGTGACTGAGCTCGCGGATCGGCCCGAAGAAGCGCATGCGCACGTCCTCCGGCGTCAGCCGGCGCGTGAAGGCGTGGATCAGCGGCTCGTCGTCGGGCCGGATCGGGCGAACGAAAAGCGCCTTGCCGTCGCGATCCACCACCTTGGTCTCGAGCTCGACCGGATAGGGCTTTATGGCGAAGCGCGCCGCCCGTTCCTGCGCCTCCGGCGGCCGCACGACGATGCGCGCATCGAGCGCGATCACCCCGTTCTCGTCAGCCAGCAGCGGGTTGATGTCCAGCTCGGCAATCTCGTCGATGTCGGCGATCAACTCGGACAGCCGGATCATGACGTCGCACACGGCCGCGCGGTCGGCCGGCGGACGGTCGCGAAAGCCGCGCAGCAGGCGATCGACACGGGTGCGGGTCAGCGCGTCCTCGGCCAGCACCGGATCGAGCGGCGGCAGCGCCAACGCCCGGTCGTCCACCACCTCGGCCGCCACGCCGCCATGGCCGACCATCAGGATCGGCCCGAACACCGTATCCTCGGCCGCGCCCAAGATCAGCTCGATGGCGTGCGGCCGCTTGATCATGGGCTGAACGACGAAGCCGTCGATCCTGGCCTTGTTGGCCAGCACCAGCGCCTTGCCGGCCATGTCGCGCACCGCGTCGATCACGGCCTGCTCGGAAGCGAGATCGAGGGCCACGCCGCCGACGTCGCTCTTGTGCGTGATGTCCCGCGACAGGATCTTCACCGCCACGGGAAAACCGATTCGCACCGCCGCCGCAGCCGCCTCCGCGCCGGCAAGCACGACCTCGGTCGGCACGACCGGGATGCCGTAAGCCGCCAGCACCCGCTTCGACTCGGGCTCGGTCAGGACGCCACGATGCTCCTTCAGCGCGCCTGCCACGATCGCGCGCACGAGCTGACTGTCGGATCGCGCCAACGGAACCGACGGTGGCGTGCGCTGCAGGGCGCGCTGGCCGCGGCGATACTGCACGATGTGCATGAAGCCGCGCACTGCGCGCAGGGGTGTGTCGTAGGCCGGGATGCCGGCCTCGTGCAGCACGTTGCGGCCGGCCTGCGCCTCCGGCCCGCCGATCCAGCAGCCGATCACCGGGACGACCTTGGCGCCGGCCGCCCCCGCGACGGCACGCGCCGCGTCGACCGACGAGGTCAGCGCGGTCGGCACATTCATGGCCAGCACCGCACCGACGCCCCGATCGTCGGCCAAGGCGTCGAGCGCGGCGGCATAGCGCGCGCCGTCGGCATCGCCCACGATGTCGACCGGATTGCCGTGCGACCAGGCGCGCGGCAGCACCTTGTCGAGCACGCCGAGCGTCGCCGGCAGCAACGTCGCGAGCTCGCCGCCCTCGTCCATCAGCAGGTCGGTGGCGATGATGCCGGT
>JAEWIV010000444.1 GCA_023386865.1 Pseudomonadota bacterium | reverse complement strand
GTTGTGCCGAACAGGTCGAACCGAAAGCAGCCCTTCAGCTTCGACAGAAAATCCTACAAGCAACGACACCGCATCGAGAACGCTTTCGGCCGCCTCAAGGACTTCCTCCGCATCTTCCCTCGTTACGACAGGTTAGCTCGAAACTTCCTCGCCTCGGTCTGCCTCGTGGCTGCTTTCGTATGGTGGATTTAATGAGTCTCGCCCCTAGGCTGGTGATCGGCTTGGTCATGGAATAGATGCGGAAGATCGAATCGAACTTCATGGGATCGTCGGTATCGGGCGCGCGCTTGCCCTGCACCGACACCCAGGCGACCTTGCCGCGCCGCGCCACCAGCATGACGGCGCCGGGAATCAGCCCGTCATCGATGTTCTTCTTGGTCGCCGCTTCGAGGCGCTTGAGCTGCGTCGAAGACAAGCCGACGTCTTCGGGCTTGCCCGCCATCTGCGCGGGCATCTCCGCGCGGACCGAAGCTGGGATGAGGGCCAGCGACAGTACGAGAACGCTCGCAAGGTTCTTGATGCTCATGGCGTTTCTCCCGTCATTCGATGATGGCTGCCTGCACCATGCTCCTGAACTGATTGCGCAAGGCGATGCGGTCGGGATCGCTCACCTGCACCATGTAGATGGCGAAGAGCTGCTCCTTGGGATCGACCCAGAACAGCGTGCCCGCGTTGCCGGCCCAGCCGTACTCGCCGAGCGAGCCGGGCAGCGCGGCGTCGCCGACCCTGGTACGGACCTCGAAGCCCAGGCCAAAGCCCAGGCCGGGCGGCCGGCCCGGGCGGTTGCCGGTATGGTCCGCCGTCATGAAAGCCAGCGTCTGCCTGCCGAGCAAGCGCGTATCGGACAGCGCGCCGCCGTTGGCCAGCATGGTGGTGAAGCGCAGGTAGTCGTCCATCGTCGAGGTGAGCCCGCCGCCACCCGATTCATACTTCGCGCCGTCGTTCACGGCGAAGCGCGGCGTCATCGGCTGGCCGCCGGGGCGCGGCCCGGGCTGCGCCGCCCGTGAAAGCTTGTCGGCCGGTACCTGGAATCCGGTGTCGACCATGCCCAACGGCTTGAAGATGCGCGCGCTCAGGGCGTCACCGAGCTTCTTGCCGTCGACCACCTCGACCAGCCGGCCGAGCACGTCGGTCGATACGCCGTATTCCCAGCGTGTGCCGGGCGAGAATTTCAGGGCCAGGGTCGAGAGCTTGGCGACGAATTCCTCGTTGCTCATGCCCCGATCGCCGATCTTGGCCTCGACGTACGATTGGTTGACAAGCGAGCTGCCGCGCGTGCCGTAGGTCAGGCCCGACGTGTGGCGCAACAGGTCCTGCACCGTCATGGCGCGCTCGGGATCGCTCAGCTGCAGGGCCACACGACCGTCGACCATCTTCTCGGTCCCGACTTTCATCTTGCCGATCTCGGGGATGAACCTCGACACCGGGTCACTCACCTGCAGCTTGCCTTCCTCGACCATCTGCATGACCGCGACGCTGACAATCGGCTTGGTCATCGAGTAGATGCGGAAGATGGCATCGGGCTTCATCGCATCGCCCGTCGCCGCGTCGCGTTTACCGAGCGTCGATACCCAGGCGATCTTGCCCCGCCGCGCAACGAGCATGACCGCACCCGGCACCAGGCCGGAGTCGACGTGCTTCTGCGTCATCTCCTCGATGCGCTTGAGCTGCGCAGACGACAGGCCGACATCCTCTGGCTTGCCGGCCATCGGCAGCACGCCGTTCTCGGCACGCGCCGCCGTCGCGACGGACAACAGAGCCAGCGCAAGCATCGTCTTTTTCATGGGCGCCCTCCCGGAAAGGCGTCCCACTATAGCGCAGTCTGCCGGCTGCGCCCCTCCAGAAGGGAGCGGTGGCGCTGGAACAGATCGACCAGCGCGTCCATGACCGCGCGCACACGCGGCAGCGCCCGGAGGTCACGATGGACCAGCAGCCACTGCTCGGTCGAAACTTCGGCCAGCACGCCGCCGATGCGGCGCAGTGCCGGGTCCTGGTCGGCAAGGTAGCAGGGCAGGACGGCAAGGCCCGATCCGGCGCGTACCGCATCGTGGAGCACGAGCCAGTTGTTGACCCGGATCTCGGGCCTCCGGCCGAGCTGCTCCTGTATCCAATGCTGACCGGGCATGTAGCTGTGGTCGTCGTCGAAGCCGATCCAGGGCTGGTCGACCAGCGCCGCCACGCTGGCGTGCTCGAGCGCGAGCTTGCGCGCCGCATAGACCGCATAGGCGACGTTGCAGAGCTTTCGGGTGACGATTCCGGCAAGTTCCGGCACCTGATCGCGGATCAGAAGGTCGGCCTCGCGCCTCGACAGGTTGGCGAGCGTATGGCTCGCGATCACCTCGAACTCGATCTGTTGCAACCGGGCGCGCAGCAGCGGCAGATGACGCGCCACCAGCGCGGCCATCGCCTCGCCGGCCGATAGGCGCACCACGCCGCTCACCGTATCGCTGAGGCTGGCGCTGCGGCGATTGATGGAAAGTGCCGCCCTTTCCATCGCCTCGGTATCGGCCAGCAGCTCCTCGCCGGCCGAGGTCGGCACGAACCGGTCGGGCAGGCGCTCGAACAGGCGCGCGCCGATCTGCTGCTCCAGCGCCTGCACGCGGCGCGACACGGTGGGATGACTGACGCCCAACGCCTTCGCCGCGGTACTGAGGGTGCCTCCGCGCGCGAGAGCCAGGAAAACCCGGAGATCGTCCCAGTTCGCATCCATGTTCAGAAATGTACAAGCATTCTTCCAAAATGTGGACTGACGAATATGGATGTTCGCCCGTAGAATGATTCTCATGCACATCGAACCTCGGCTCCTCGTGTTCACCAAAGGTGTGCGCTGGCGGATCGCCGGCGCCGTCGGCATCGGCCTTCTGGCCGTTGGCCTGGGCATCGCCCGGCTGGGGCTGTTGGGCTGGCTGATCGGCCAGGTCTTCGCCGGACGACCGATTTCGGAACTGACGCCGTCCGTGCTGCTGATCGCGCTGGTCATGGTGCTGCGCGGTCTCGCCGAGCACTGGCGCGCGGTGGTGGCACACGGCACGGCGGCGCGGGTGCAGAAAAAGCTGCGCCGCATTCTCTACGACCAAGTGGCGTCCCTCGGCCCGGGCACGGTCGGGCGCCAACGCTCGGGAGGCCTCACTCTGTCGATGATCGACGGCGTCGAGCAGCTCGAAACCTATTTCGGCCAGTTCCTGCCCCAGTTCCTGATCGCGCTGCTCTCGCCAATCCTGATCTTTGCCGTGGTGGCTTTCGTCGACCTGCCGGTGGCGCTGGTCATGCTGGGCTTCGCGCTGGTCGCCCTGTTGGCGCCGGCGCTCTGGCACAAATGGGACGTCAAGAACTCGCAGCGTCGGCAAACCGCCTATGCCTCGTTTGCCGCCGAGTTCCTCGACTCGATCCAGGGCCTGACGACGCTGAAGGCGTTCGGCCAGGGCAAGACGCGCGCCGACAAGCTCGAGGTCGAGGCGCGCGACCTGTTCCGCCGCACAATGTGGGTGCTCGGCACCAACTCGCTGGCCCGCGGCATCACCGACACCGCGATCGCGGGCGGCGCGGCGACGGCGCTCATCTACGGCGCCTCTCGCGTCGAAGCCGGGGCGATGTCGCTGTCGGCGCTGCTCATCATCCTGATGCTGGGCATCGAGATCTTCCGGCCGATGCGCGAGCTCCGCAGCGTGCTGCACCAGGGCATGGTCGGGCTCTCCGCCGCGCAGGGCATCTACCGCATCCTCGACGACAAGCCCAACGTCACCGACGCGAAGCCGGCGCGCCTCGGAGATAGGCTCTCCAGGACGCTCGCGCCCACCATCGAGTTCGAGGACGTGCGCTTCGCCTATCCCGGCACACGACGCACCGTGCATGACGGTCTTTCCTTCCGCGCCGCGGCGGGCGAGCGGCTGGGACTGGTGGGCCCGTCGGGCGGCGGCAAGTCGTCGATCGTTCGCCTGCTGCTGCGCTTCTACGATCCCGACCATGGCCGCATCCTCTTGGGCGGCCACGACCTGCGCACGCTGCCGTTTGCGGAGATCCGGTCGCTGATCTCGGTGGTGAACCAGGACACCTTCCTGTTCCATGGCACGGTCGAGGAGAACATCCGGCTGGGCCGCCCAGAGGCGACGCAGCGCGAACTCGAGGAGGCCGCGCGGGCGGCCAACATCCACCACTTCATCCTGAGCCTGCCGCAGGGCTACGCGACCGTGATCGGCGAGAAGGGCATAAAACTGTCGGGCGGCCAGCGCCAGCGCGTCGCCATCGCCCGCGCCCTGTTGCGCGACACGCCTATCCTGGTGCTCGACGAAGCCCTTTCTGCCGTCGACGCGGAGAACGAGGCGGTGATCCAGGAAGCGCTCGACCGGCTGATGCGGGGACGCACGACGCTGATCCTGGCCCATCGCCTGTCGAGCGTGATCGACTGCGACCGCATCCTCGTGCTCGACGGCGGCAAGGTTGCCGAACAGGGCCGCCACGATGCTCTGATGGCCAGGGGCGGAGTCTATGCCGGTCTGATGGCCGAGCAGGTCCAAGACGGAGCGCGGAGCACCTCCAGCTCTCCTCACGTGCATGATGCGGATCTCGAGGTCCGTGCTCCCAAAGACGAATCGCGCGTGCCCGCTCAGGCCGTCACCGAGGGCATCATCAAGGCCGAAGGCCTCACCTGGTATCAGGTCGTGGTCGCGCTGATGAAGGTGATCATGCCGTGGAAAGGCAAGCTCACCGCCACGTTCACGCTCGGCGTGCTGCGCGTCATCGCTTTCATCGGTGTCGGCGTGCTCTCGGCCCTGATCGTGCTGGCGCTCAAGAACCATCAACCCTACGCCGACTACGCCATGGCGCTCGCCGTCGTGGCGCCCTTGTCCGGCATCCTCCACTGGTTCGAATCCTGGCTGGCGCACGACATGGCCTTCCGACTGCTGGCCGAGATGCGCATCGACGCCTTCCGGAAGCTCGATGCACTGGCGCCGGCCTACCTGGTGCGCCGGCGCACCGGCGATTTGATGGCGCTCGCCACACACGACATCGAGCTGGTCGAGTACTTTTTCGCCCACACCGTGGCGCCGGCCTTCGTCGCCATCCTGGTGCCGGCGGCGGTGGTCGCGGTGCTCGCCTGGGCCAACGCCTGGCTGGCGCTGGCGCTGCTGCCGTTCCTGCTTGCCGTGGGCTTGAGCCCCTTCCTGATGCGCAAGCGCGTCGATCGACTGGGTGGGCAGGCGCGCGAGGCGGCGGGCGAGCTCGGTGCCTTCGCCGTCGATTCGGTGCAGGGCCTGGGCGAGATCGTCGCCTTCCAGCAGGAAGGCGCGCGCGGCGCCAAGCTCGACCAGCTCTCGCAACGCCACATCACGCTGCGGCTGCCGTTCTTCAGCGAGCTCACCTTGCAGCACGCCATCCTGGAGGTCCTGACGGGGTTGGGCGGTCTTGCCGTGGTCGTGGCCGGCGCCCTCCTGACGCAGCACGGCGCCATCGATGCCGGTCTGCTGCCGCTGCTCACCATTCTCGCCATGGCAGCCTTCCTGCCGGTGTCGGAAATCGCCCAGATCGGCCGGCAGCTCGCCGACACGCTGGGCGCCACGCGACGAGTCTATGCGCTCGCCAACGAGCCGATCCCGGTGCGCGACGGTCCGGGCGTGCCGGCACGCGCCGGCGCCGCCGCCCTGGCGCTCGAAAATGTGAACTTCACGTATCCAGGCCAGACCCGCCGCGCGTTGAGCGATGTCAGCTTCGCCATCCCGGCCGGCAAGACGGTCGCGCTGGTCGGCACCTCGGGCGCCGGCAAGACGACGACCGCGCAATTGCTGATGCGCTTCTGGGATCCCGATTCCGGCCGCATCACGCTGAACGGCGCCGACTTGCGCGACTACAGGCTCGACGAGCTTCGCCGCCTGGTCGCGCTGGTTGCCCAGGACACCTACCTGTTCAACGACAGCCTGCGCGCCAATATCCTGATCGCCCGGCCCGATGCACCGGAAGCTGATCTTCAGGCGGCGATCCGGCACGCCTCGCTGAGCGACCTTGTCGCCGCCCTGCCCGAGGGCCTCGACTCGCCGGTCGGCGAGCGCGGCACGTCGCTGTCGGGCGGCCAGCGCCAGCGCGTCGCCATCGCCCGCGCCTTCCTCAAGGACGCACCCATCCTGGTGCTCGACGAGGCGACCTCGCATCTCGACGCGGTCAACGAGCAGGCGGTGCGCCGGGCGCTCGATCTGCTGCAGGCCGACCGCACAACCATCGTCATCGCCCATCGCCTGTCGACGGTGCGCGATGCCGACCTCATCGTGGTGCTCGATGGCGGCCGCGTGGCCGAGAGCGGCACGCATGCCTCGCTGCTGGCGAGGAACGGCCTCTACGCACGGCTGGTATCGCGCCAGCTTGCCTCGGTCTACGCGCCTGCGGCGTCCTGAGCCCCGGGCTTCGCAAGCATTATCATCTGCGCTACTGTCGCGCCTGTCTCAGGAGCACGCCGGCAAACGAAGCCTGCGTAGTCTGCGACAAGCGCCGGCCCCCGACGGAGGGGGTCCTGGGCGTCATCGAGCTGGGAGGTGATGCTCCGCAATGCCCCGCCTGTCACGTCGTGTCGTCCTCGCGGCTCCTGCCGTCCTCGCCGCCGCTGCCGTACGGGCACAGGGCGTGCTCCCGGCACGGGGTGTCAGGATCATCATCGGGTACCCGGTCGGCGGCGGCACAGATGAGATGGCGCGTGTCATCGCCGCCGCGGTCCAGCAGCGCATATCGCGGCCGGTGACCATCGAGAACCGGCCCGGGGCGGCGGGTGCTGCGGTCGGCGAAGTGCTCAAGAAGGCGCCGACCGATGGATCGGTGCTCGGCTTCATCCCGACAGCGACCCTGATCGGGAAGCTGACGACGAGATCATTCCCCTTCGATCCCCTGAGAGACGTCGTGCCGCTGACCCTCGCCGGCACCTACACAACGGGCTTTGCAGTGTCGCGCAAGATCGGCGTTGCGTCGCTGGCCGAATACGGCAAGTGGCTGCGCGAAGCCCGCCCCGAGGAGGCGCGCTTCGGCACGACGTCGTTGCAGAGCTTCACGCACTTCTTCGGCCTGATGGTCGGCAAGGCGCTCGGCCGGCCCCTGGAAGCCGTCTATTACAAGGGCGCCTCACCGCTGATTGCAGACCTCGAGCAGGGCAAGGTGCCCGCCGCCACCAGCGGCCTCACCTCGCTGCTGCAGCATCACCGCGGCTCGCGTGTGCGCATCCTGGTCGGCTCCGGCGATCGGCGCAGCAAAATGGCAGCGGACGTCCCCACCGTCGTCGAGCTGGGCTACCCCGCCCTCGAGCTGCACAACTGGTATGCTTTCTTCGGGCCAACCAGCCTGTCGCCCGAGGTGGCGGCGGCCTGGGAAAGCGAATTGCGGGCCGCGATCGATTCGCGCGAGACGACCGAGCTCCTGACCCAGCTGGGGCTCGACGTGGAGACGTCGAGCGGCGAGCAATGCGCCAAGAGACTGGCAGCCGACATGGAGCGCTGGCAGTCGATCCTTGACTCGCTCGGTCTCAAGGCGACCAATTGAAGTCCGACAACAGAGGTGCCCGCATGAACGAACCGCTGAAGGTGTTCTGGCAGCCCGGTTGAACGAGCTGCCTGAGACTCAAGGAGTTTCTATCGGTCCGTGCGATCGACTTCGTTTCAGTCAATGTGCTCGAGAATCCGGCCGGCATGGCCGAGCTCGAACGGCTAGGTGTGCGCTCGGTTCCGGTCCTGTCGCGCGGCGACAAGTACACCTTCGGCCAGAGCACCAAGCAGATCGTCGACTTCCTCGGACTTACCGAAAAGTCGGGTCCCGAGCTGTCGACAGACGCGCTTGCGGCGCGCGTCCTCAAGTTCATGGACGCCGCGCTAGAGCTGATCCCGCTGATGCCGGCCGACCGGCTCGACATCCATGTGCCGGGTCGGCCGCGCAGCTACCGCGCGCTTGCGTTCCATCTGTTCCGCGTCGTCGACGCCTTCCTCGATGCCAACGAGAACATCACCCTGGTCCAGGCCATGTTCCGCGAGGAACCGGCCGCCGACGCCGGCACCCATGCCCTCGTTGCTTACGGCACCAAGGTGCGGGATCGCTTTCGAACGTGGTGGCAGGCCGGCGATACCGCGCCTTCGAAGACCTTGCAGACCTACTACGGACCGCAGAGCCTGCACGAGCTCATGGAACGCACGACGTGGCACTGCGGCCAGCATGTGCGCCAATACATGATGTTGTTGGAGAAGGAAGGGTTGACCCACCACCAACCCCTGGTGGCAGCTGACTTCGCCAAGCTGCCGATGCCCCAGAACGTATGGGATGGTTGACGCCGGGACGGCCGTCGCTTACCCACCGTCTTGCATGACCGCCAAGTTCCCCGACCAGAAGTACGCCACCGCCGGCGCTTTCCTCGCCGACTACGCCTCGGCCACCGCCAAGGCGCTCACCTCGGTGCGTCCCGGTGAGATGGATCGCGCCGTGACGGCACTGAAGCGGGCGATCCAGGCCGATCGGCTGATCTTCACCTGCGGCAATGGCGGTTCGGCGGCCATCGCCAATCACCTGACCTGCGACTGCTCCAAAGGCGTCGCCACCAACACGACGCTGCGCCCGCGCGTGGTGAGCCTGTCCGCCACGGTCGAGCTGATCACGGCGATCGCCAACGACATGGCCTATCCCGAAGTGTTCGCCTACCAGCTCAAGAACGCGGCGCGTCCGGGCGATGTTCTGATCACAATCTCGTCGTCCGGCGATTCGGAGAACATCGTGCGCGCGCTCGACTGGGCCGGCGAGAACGGCATGACGACGATCGCGCTCTCCGGCTTTTCCGGCGGACGCAGCGCGCAGATGGCGGACATCAGCCTGCATGTGGCGGCCGAGAACTACGGCGTCGTCGAGGACGTGCATCAATCGCTGATGCATATCCTCGCCCAGTACCTCCGGATGTCGGAGCTGCCGTCCGAGCTGGTGCAGACGCTGCGGTTCTGACTTCTTCGGATCCCCTGTCGGGTGCCGCGCTCTACGCCGATGTGCAGCGCTACGGCGGCTTCGGATCGCACCGCTTCGGCTCGCCGGGTGCCGAGGGTGCGTTGGCCTGGATCGCCGAGGAACTCGCACGCGCCGGCCTGACGGTTTCGTCGCAGCATTTCTCGCTCGCGCGGCAATACGATCTCGACACGGCCACGCTCACGATCGGCGGCGAGACGCGACCCGTCATGCCGCAGTGGTGGCTGCCCGACCGGCATGCGACGTTCGCCCTGACGGCACCGTTCGCGGCAGACGGGGATGGTCAGGCGCCCGGCGCCTTTGTGCGCCTCGCGCTTCCCTTCGACCGCGGCGCCTACCTCACGCAACAGCACGTCGCCGCCCTGGAGAACGCCTTCGCTCGACAGCCCGCCGCCGTCCTGCTGACCATCGACCATCCGAGCGGCGAGATCTTCACCTACAACGTCGGCCAGAAGACCAGGTCCTGGCCCGTGCCGGTGATCCTGGTGGCGCCAAAGGACCGACCGCTGCTCGACCTCGCCCAGCGATCAGACCAACCAGTCTCGGTGTCGGTGCAAGGCATAGCCCGGCGTCATGTTGCCGGACGCAATGTCGTGGGCCGCCTGGACCGCGGCAAGGGACGCTGGCTCGCGGTCTCGACGCCGGTGACGAGCTGGTTCACCAGCAGCGGCGAGCGCGGTCCCGGCATCGCGGGCTTCCTGGCGACGGCGCGGCTCGCTGCCTCGCGCTGGCCCGACGCCGATCTGGTGTTCGTGGCGACGTCGGGCCACGAGATCGGTCACGGCGGCATGCAGCATTTCCTGCACGACGGAGCGCCCCCTCCCGGCGCCACCCTGGCATGGGCGCATTTCGGCGCCTCGCTCGCCTGCTTCTCCTGGCGCCGCGACGGCGGGCGATGGGTCACCGATCGTCAGGTCGACACCCACCAGCGCCTGGTGCTGAGTTCCCAGGCGATGGCGGCCGTGGTGACGCGACGTTTCGGGGCGATCGCGGCCACACCGCTCAGCGGCGCCGCCGCCGGCATCGGCGAGCTGCGGGAGGTGCTGGCGGCGGGCTACCAGCGCTTCTTCGGCATGGCAGGTTCCCACGCGTTCTTCCACACTCCTGCGGATTCGGCGGCAACGACCGGGGGCGAGATCCTAGAACCGGTCGTACGGGCTTTCGCCGCAACCCTGGACGATGCCTGCAGATGATGGGAACCCGTTCCGGCCGCGCGCGTTCACTGGGCTGACCCGAACAGCCCAGGAGCAAGTCATGCGCAATGCGGCCACCCACAATGGCAAGGACTTGGCGCGCGAGATCGCGCTTCTTCGGCAACAGCTCGAAGACCTCGCCGACACGGTGAACGGCACAGGCAGCTCGATCGTGGCTCGTGGTGAAGCGGCCATCGAGGAGACGCTCAAGTCGGCGCGCGAGCTGGTGGCCAAGTACGGAGACACCGCCAAGGCAATCGCCGAGGATACCGCCAAGCTCAAGGACCGGGCCACCGACACGCTGATCGAGCAGACCGAGACGCGCCCGCTCACCACCTTCGCGGCCATCATCGGCATCGGTTTCCTGGCAGGCTGGCTTTGTCGTCGGCACTAGTCGACCGGCGCGCAAGCCGGCACACCCGGCCCGCCCCTCGATGATCGGTCCGCTGCTGCGCGTGGCGGCCTCAGCCGCCGCCGCACGTTCCCTGCGTAACGCCGCTCACGAGGCGGCGATGCGCGGCATGCTGGCCTTGGGAGCGGCCCTGGCGATCGGCGTCGGCGCAGTCTGCCTGACCTGCGCCGCCTACATC
>JAEWIV010000442.1 GCA_023386865.1 Pseudomonadota bacterium | reverse complement strand
ACGACGCTGAGATGACCGAGAGACAAGTGAGAGATCAGTCGCCAGAAGCCGCGCTCGCGGACCGGCATGCGCAGCGTCGGAGTCGGTGCGGTCAGGCAGCTGAGGCCGGTCACGGCGGCTGCCCCTTCGACCAGCCTGAGCGTCGGCCGCCCGCCGCCGAACGGCAGGGCGGTCGGCAGATCGCGGTTGCAGCACAGTGCGTCCACCGACAGCACGCCGCTGCTTTCGCGCTCGGGATCGAAGGCGGCATCGTGCGGCAACAGGTAGACCTCGGTGCCGCGGAAGTCGGCGGTCGTGTCGCGCCGCGCGGTGCCGTAGAAGCCGCCGACCGAAGCGTCCGGCGCATCCTCGGCGTGCCGTCGCGTCAGCCGATGGAAGGGTTGCCATGTCCTGAATTCGCCGTTCGGCAGGCTTTCGCGCACGCGCTCGATCGACCACACCTCGACACTGGCGGGGCGGCGCACGTCCGGCTCGACGCGATACTCGATGCTGGTGTGGTCGAGCGAGATCGGCTCGCAGCGCTGCGGGAAGAGGTTGACCATCGGCGTGCAGCCGAGAGCCATGCTGTTCGCCTGGACCGCTCGTTCGAGGTCCGGCATCGCGCGATCGAGATAGACGAAGATGTCCATCTGCGCGCCGGCCGAGACCAGCGTCTTGGCATCGAGCCGGCAGAAGTCGATGAACTGGAACTTCTCGCGCGCGGCGAAATACTCGCTGAGCAGCCGGAAGCCGGAGAACGAGCGCGCCGGCCACGGGAACAGCGCTTCCTCCGGCGCAAAGCCGACCGCCTGCAGCGCGTCCGGCGGCAGGATCACGGGATGGGGATCGGAGATCTCGTCGGCAAGCGCCACCGAGACGGTATGCGCCATCAGCAGCTCCAGCAGCCGCGACCCGTGCTCGCCCGGCAGGAAGACGCGCAGACGGTCGAGGCCGAGCTGCGTGAAGGTCATGGTCGGATTGCTGCAGCGCAGGCTGATGCGCAGGCAGGCGACTGCCTCGGCGGCCGCCGGGTTCGGCGGGGCCGGCAGAGGCATGCCGGAAAGCCGGACGGTATCGATCTCCACCGGCCACAAGGTCAGGGGATAGGCGGTGCGGAACTGGCAGGTTTCCCCGCCGATCGGCTCGGCTTCGACCGCGAGGCCGGACGGCAGATGGGCGGGACCGGGCAGCTCGGGGTTGGCCGCGAAGCGCGTGATCGCCACCGAGGGCATGGGCGCGAGGTAGTGGGGATAGAGGACGGACAGCAGCGCGTCGGTCAGTTCCGGAAACTCGTCGTCGAGCCGGTGCTGGACGCGCGCCCCCAGGAAGGCCACGCCCTGGAGCAGACGATTGACATGCGGGTCGTCGACGGTGTCCTTCGTCAGGCGCAGGCGGCCCGCGATCTTCGGATGGCGTTCGGCGAACTCGCCGGCCAGCACGCGCAAAGCCTCGAGTTCCCGGTTGAAGAAACCCAGCAGCGAGTCCGACGCCAACTACGCCTCCTGTTCGAGCACGGTCACGTTCTTCGTGAGAAGATCGACGACCGTATTGAAGGCGATCGGCTCGGGCGCCGGATCGGCATGCAGCAGCGCGTCGATGCGCAGCCGCAGGGTCCCGCTCACCTTGTCGTTTGCCTCGAGCAGGGTAACCTTGAGGCTGACGATGCGCGGCTCGAAGCGGCGAATGCAGGTCTCGATCAGCATGCGCAGCTCTTCCCGGCGGCGCGGATCGTGGAAGGCGCCGGAGGCGAAGTCGGGCAGGCCGAAGGCGGCGAGCGAGCGATCGAGCTCGGCCAGATGCGGATCCCAGGAGCGCCAACGCCGACGCGTGTTGAGCAGCTCCTCGAGATCGTTGCAGATGCTGACGCGTATGGCTTCCATCGTGGCGCTCGCCGACAGCGCGCTGTCCGCCGTCTGCGACGGATCGGCGTCGACGAGCCGGTCGAGCAGCGGAAGCTGCGCCCGTCGCGCCCGCGCGGCGCCCGCATTCTCCGACCTGGGGCGATCCCGGCCGTCGTTCATGGCACCGCCTGAAAGCTGATCTTGTCGATCTCGAGCCAGGTCAGGGCTTCCTCGCCGACCAGGATGGTCACGGCGCCGAGGCCCACGGTCGGCCCGCCATCGCCCTCCTGGCGCCAGTCGGTGGCGCGTCCCAGCCGCAACGCGTCGGTCATCGCGTCTGCCGCTGCAGTCGTCGCCGGCGGATAGATCGTCGGGATATAGACGTCGCCATCGGGGCCGCCGGCAACCTGCATGGTCGCGCGACGCCAGAAGAGGTCGCGTGGCCGCTTGGCGGCATGAAACTCCAGCAGCAGCACGCGTTCGGGCGGGATCCAGAAATACTTGCCGGTCGTGGTGATGACCTCGAAGCAGGAGGCCAGCAGGTCGTCGGCATCGCGCATGTCGGCGAACGCCGTGCCGTGCAGCGTGCCGGCCGGGTGAGGGCGCGCTTCCTCCGCCTCGGCCGCGAGCCTGGCCGCTTCGGCGGGATTGCCGTTGCGCAGGGCGACGATGGCGGCCAGCGACGAGCGCTGGGCGGCGGTAGGCTCGCCGAGGAACTCCGGCACCCGGCCATCGCTGAAAAGCTGTCGCCTCGCCAACTCGCCGCGCAGGAGCTGGCGGAATTCGGCGACGACGATGGCGGCGGTCGGATCGAGATCGGCGCAGGCGTCGAGGACGACATCGGCGCGCTCGATGTTGCCGGCGAAGGCGAGCAGTTCGGCCAGCAGCACGCGGGCGCCGATGTCGGTCGGGGCCCGGCGCACCGCGGCATTGGCGGCGGCGAGGGCGTCGGCGAGATTGCCTTCGCGGAACAGGCGGCCGGCTTGGCCGGGATCGACAGTTCCTGTGGGAGAAAGCGACATCGATCCTCCTGTACGGCGTCGTCAGACGCTGGGCGCCGCGAGTTCGGTGACGAGGTGGAACGCGGTGGCGATATCGTCGAGCTGGTAGTGCGGGCGCAGATGCATGGTGCAGCCGAACACTCCCGGCTTCTCGAGGCGTTCGCGCACCTGCACGTTGCCCTCGAGCAGCGGAAAGCGGGCGCGCGAATCGGCGGTGCTGTTGATGTTGGTGTTGACGTACCCCTGGAGCCAGGTGTTGAGCTGTCTCTCGATCTCGTCGGCGGTGCGGAAGGCGCCCACCATGTCGCGTCCCATCACCTTGAGGAGGTGGGCAAATCGCGCCGCGCACAGCATCGAGTTGATCTGTGCGGACAGCCGGGCGTTCGCCTCCGCGACGGCGGCGGTGGCGCCCGAATAGTTGGCCGGCGCCTGCATGCTGCGCGAGGCGCCGAACACCAGCTCGGGGCCGAACGGCAGGACGCCGACCGGCAACAATCCGACGTCGACCAGGGCCTGTTCCTGGCGAAAACTGAACTGGTATTCGATGGACTTGCGCGGCCAGGCATAGGGCGGGCCGCTGACGAACGGCTCGGCGGCGAGATTGTCGACGAGTCCGCCGCCGACGCGGTCGATCTCCACGCCGCGCACGTCGGCCGGCCAGTTGTTGTCCAGGAAGGCGCGAACCGCACAGGCGGCGAAGGCGTATCCGGCGCTCATCCAGACGCGGGTGTCGGCCGTCGGTGCATATTCGCTGTAGCGAAAGCGGTCGAGACGGCCCGGATCGTCGGTCCAGGGACGACGCGCCAGCAGGCGCGGCAGCGTGACCGCCACGAAGCGCATGTCGGCGCGGCCCGAGAGGCTGCGCCACCGCAGATGGTCGGGGCCGCGCAGCGGGGCGGTGATGTCGCGCACGCCTTCGAGGTCCGCGAACCTGTCGACCTCCAGGACCATCGGATCGAGCGACAGCACGGGCGGCATGAAGGCGGCGGCGGCGACCGCGGAGAGCTGCGCCAGGCCGCTCACGTCGTCGGTCCGCGAGCCCGCGCCGGTGCGATGCCGCACGGCATGATCGATCACCATCAGGCCGAACGGCTCGCCGCCGGGCATGCCGAATTCCTCCTCGTAGATCCGGCGGAAGGTGATGCTCTGATCGAACTCCAGCGCGCGCTCGAGGTCGCGGCAGAGCTCGGACCACGAGATGGGCAGCAGCCGGACCTTGACGCGCCGGCCGGGCTCGATACCGGAGATCAGCCAGGCGAGGCCGCGCCAGCGCCCCTCCAGCGCCCGGAAGCGCGGCTCGTGCAGGACGGCGTCGAGCTGGTCGCCGATCGCGGCGTCGATCTCGGCAATGTCGCGATCGAGCGCCGCGCGCAGCCGATCGCCGCCCGCGGCCAACAGGCCGGTCAAGGCGTCACCGAACCACAATTTGAGCGCGTCGCCGCACCCCGGCGTGCCGTGGAGGAACGTGGCGAGCTCGCCGGCGGTCTCGCCGTTCGGTTTGCCGAAAAAGCGCCCGGCCAGCACCGACTCGCGCAGCGGTCGGCGCTGTCGAGACGCCCCCTCCGCGGGGGCTGCAATCGTTGCTTCCTCGCCCATGGTGTGCCGGTCCCGCCAATGATGGCGGCGGGTGCCAGATCAAAGGGATTCGGGCGGTCAGGCCTTCTGGGGAAT
The DNA here is from genome assembly GCA_023386865.1 of Pseudomonadota bacterium. Lineage (GTDB taxonomy): Bacteria > Pseudomonadota > Alphaproteobacteria > Reyranellales > Reyranellaceae > Reyranella. The sequence continues at coordinate 3,654 of JAEWIV010000442.1, read as the reverse complement.
GCTCGCGACCATGCGCAAGCTCGTGGTCAGTTCCTCCATCTGCAGCCAGGGCCGCAGATAGGCGATGGCGTTGTAGGATCCCGGCTTGCCCGGAATCTCCTTCACCTCGACCCGCGCCTCGCGCAACGGGAAGCGGGCCTTCATGTCCTGGCCGGCATCGACGTTGGGATTGACGTAGTTCTGGATCCAGCGATTGAGCCAGGTCTCGACGTTGCTGGCTTCCATGAAGCTGCCGATCTTGTCGCGCGCCATGACCTTCAGGTAATGGGCGAAGCGGCTGGTCGCCATGATGTAGGGAAGCCGGGCCGAAATGGCGGCATTGGCCGTCGCTTCGGGGCGGTCGTACTTCTTGGGCCGCTGCGCGGTCTGGCCGCCGAAGAACACGGCGTAGTCGGTGTTCTTGTAGTGGCAGAGCGGCAGGAAGCCCTGGTTCGACAGTTCCAGCTCGCGCCGGTCGGTGATGCCGATCTCGGTTGGGCACTTGGCGTCGAGGTCGCCGTCGTCCGACGTGAAGACGTGGGTCGGCAGGTTCTCGACCTTGCCGCCGCCCTCGGCGCCACGGATGGCCGTGCAGAAGCCGGTGCGGGCAAAGGCATCGGTGAGGCGCGCGCCCATCACGTAGGCGGCGTTGGACCAGCAATAGGATTCGTGGTCCATCTGCAGCGCCTTGCCGCGGGCGTCGACCGGCGCCTCCTCGTAGTCGAATTCGTCGAGCGGCTTGGTCGCCTTGCCATAGGGCAGCCGGGCGATCACGCGGGGCATGACGAGGTTGACGAACCGCGAGTCCTCGCTGTCGCGGAACGCCCGCCATTTCGCGAACTCGACCGTGTCGAAGACCTTGGCGAGGTCGCGCGGCTTGGACAACTCGGTCCACGAGTCGAAGCCGAACATGCCGGCGCCGGCGGCCGTGATGAAAGGCGCGAACGCACCGGCCGCGATGTTGGACATCAACCGCAGCGTCTCGAGGTCGTCGGGATGGTTCGTCCACTCGTAGTCGCCGATCAACGCGCCATACGGCTCGCCGCCCGGCGTGCCGAACTCGTTCTCGTAGATCTTCTTGAACAGCTGGCTCTGGTCGAACTCGATCGCCCGGCTGAGATCGCGGCCCAGTTCGCGCTTGCTCATGTTGAGCACGCGGAGCTTGAGCGACGTGCCGGTCTCGGAGTTGTGCACCAGGTAGTGCAGTCCGCGCCAGCTGCCCTCGAGCTTGAGGAACTTCGGATCGTGCATGATGGCGTTGAGCTGCGCCGACATCTTGGCGTCGATCGCCTTGACCGCCCTGTCGAACGTGCGCGTGAGGTTGCGGTCGAAGGTGACGGTGCCGGCCAGCGCCTGCTCGACCAGCGTCTTGACGAGATCCTGGGCGCGATCGGGTTCGGTCTGCTTGGTGTTGCTGATGATCTGATCGAGCAGTCCGGGTGCCGCCTCTGTCGTCGTGGCGGCAGCGGGCTGGGGCGCGCTCTTTGCGTCGGCCATTTCCTATTCCTCCGACTTCTTGATGCCGAGTTCGCCCGACAGCGATTGGAGGTCCTTCTCCGAACGCAGGACCTGTTCGAGCAGGTTCTCGAGTTCCTGGGACCGGTCGGCCTTGCTCATCAGATCACGCAGCTTCTCGCGGGTCTCGAGAAGCGCGGCGAGCGCGGGCACCTGCTTGGCGACCTGCACCGGGTCGAAGTCGTCCATCGAGCCGAACTTGAGATCGACGCTCATCTGCGTGCCGTCGTCGGCCAGCTTGTTGTCGACCTTGAGCTTGAGGCCGGGGGCCATGTTGGCCATCACGTCGTTGAAATTGTCGCGGTCGATTTGCGTGAACTTGCGGTCGGCCAGGGATTTCAGCGGCGTCGTCGGATCGCCCGAGAAATCGCCCATGATGCCCACGACGAATGGCAGTTCGCGCTGAATCTGCGCGCCTTCCGTTTCCACGTCGTAGGTGATGTGCACTCGGGGTTTACGCACACGATTCAGCTTGTCGTGGATACTGGAGCTCATCGCAGAAACCCTCCTCCTGGCAGGATACTCCGGACGGGGTAGGGCAGTCCATGGGGCCGCCTCGCCAAGCCCGCTCGCGATACCGACGGATCATCCGATCGATCGCGGGATATGCCGTTCGTCACCATGACAGGATAGGCAGCTTCGGTCCTCCTCGAAGGTGGCGAAAAGCACGTTCCCGAAACGTTTGGCACTTCAACATGGCTGTGCGGCTTGTATCATGGCCGGTCCAGTCCCGCGGGGTGGCTTCATCATGATTCCGGAACTTGAAACGGCCGACTTCGAGGCCATCCTGGCACCCCTTGCCGGCGATCAGCCGACCGGTGTCGACCTTCGACAGGACGTCGCGCCGACCTCCGTCTACTTCCGCCTTCGCGATGCCCGGGCCCAGGCCCGCGATGCCGAGCGGCAGGCCGACAGCCAGGGCGGCGATGAAGGCGTGCCGGCTCTGTGGCGCCCGGTTGCGACGATGGCGATCGCCGCCTTGAAGTCGAACTCCAAGGACCTGGAAGTCGCGACCTGGCTGACCGAAGCCCTGGTGCGGATCGCCGGGCTGCGCGGACTGATGGCCGGCGCCTCCGTCATCGGCGGGCTGGTCGACCGGCATTGGGATGGCCTGTTCCCATTGCCGGAAGAGGGCGATATGGAAACCCGCGTGGCGGCCGTCGGCGGGCTCTCGGGCGTTGGCGCCGACGGGACGCTGATGCAGCCGCTGCGCAAGGTGGCGCTGTTCAGCCGGACCGACGGCTCGCCCTTCAGCCTCTGGCAATACCAGGCGGCGGTCGAGCTGTCCGGCATCACCGACCCGGCGCGGCGCGCCCAGCGCATCGACTCCGGCGTCCTGCCGTTCGAGGAGGTCGAGAAGGAAGCGCGGCTGGCCGGCGCCGCGCACTGGTCGGCGCAGCTCGAGCTGATCACCAAGACCCTCGAAGCGTGGCGCGACATGGAGCGCGCGTTCGACGAAAAGGCCGGCCCGGACGCGAGCCCCGCGAGCAACCGCGTGCGCGACTTGCTGGAATTCGTGTCGGAGACATGCCGGCGGTTCGCCCCGGCCGACGCTGCGGATGAAGCCGCCGAGGTGCCGGTCGCGACTGCCGGCGGGGGTGCGGCTGTCGTGGCGACGCCGGGCGCCATCACCGGGCGCGAGCAGGCTCTGCGCCAGCTCACGGAGATTGCCGCCTGGTTCAAGCGCAACGAGCCGGGCTCGCCGATCGGATTTACGCTGGATGAAGCGGTGCGACGGGCTCGGCTCGGCTGGCCGGAGCTCGTCGCGGAACTCGTTGCCGACGAGACGGCCCGCTATTCACTGCTGACCAGCGTCGGCATCAAGCCGCCGTCGGCCGAACCTCAGCAGTAGACGGAGCCGCGGGGCGGTCGCCGGTGCCGGGAAGGCACCGGCCGGTCTCGATCGGCAGACAGGCTCGTTGCCGACGACTTAGCTCGCCTTCATCGCGAGCAGATCGTAGGAGACGACGTCGCCCTTCTTGATCTGGCCCGACTTGTCGAGCGGCGTGGGCGTGACCATGATCTTGATGAAGTTGAGCGACAGGCTCTCCATCGGAGCGTCGCCGCCCGAGCTGAGCGAATAGCTGCTGACGCCGCAATCCGACAGCTCGAAGGTGAGGAACGTCTCGGTCTTGTTCTTGGTGGTCGTGTTCATCTTGT
>JAEWIV010000354.1 GCA_023386865.1 Pseudomonadota bacterium | reverse complement strand
GTCGCCATCTGCTCGCGCTCGCAAGCGCGGCTGGATGCGGCAATGGCTGAGCTGAAACCCTATGACGTCAAGCTGCTCGCGGTGGCTGCCGACATGCTCGACGCGAGCGCCGCCGATCGCGTGATGGACGTGGTCGACCGCAAATGGGGCGGGATCCAGATCCTGGTGAACAACGTCGGCGGCGGCGGGCGGTGGGGCAAGGAGATCGTCGAGGAGACCGACCTCGACGTGTGGAGCGAGGTCTACGAGAAGAACGCGATGGCCGCCGTGCGCTTCACCCGGCGCGCCCTGCCGCACATGCGCAAGGCCAAGTGGGGGCGAGTGGTCACCATCACCTCGATCTACGGCGGCAAGGAAGGCGTCGGCCGTCCGTGGTTCACGATGGCCAAGGCGGCCGAGACCGGGCTGATGAAGTCGCTGTCGTCGATGGCCTACCTGGTGCGCGAAGGGATCACCTTCAATTCGGTGGCCCCGGGCGGCATCTATATTCCCGGCACCGGCTTCGAGGACGAGCAGAAGCGCGACCCCCAGGGCTTCCAGCGCATGGTCGACGAGGAGTATCCGCTGGGCCGCCTCGGAACCCCCGAGGAGGTGGCGGCCGTCGTGGCCTTCCTGTGTTCCACCGAGGCGAGCCTGGTCAATGGCGCCAATATCACCGTGGACGGCGGCCAGAGCCGCGCCTTTTGAGCAATTGCCAGATGGCGCGACCTCCGTTAGCAGTCGGCGGCCGGGATAACCGCCGGGGAGCGACTGTCAGTGAAGGATGAAGCGATCTATCGCCGGCTGTTCCGGACGGCGCTGCTGATCAGGCTGGTCGAGGAACGGATCATCGATCTCTATCCGTCCGACAAGATCCAGAGCCCGGTCCATCTGTCGATCGGCCAGGAGGCCGTGGCGGTCGGCGTCTGTGACGGGCTGAAGCCGGACGATCTGGTGTTCGCCACGTACCGCAGCCACGGTTTCTACATCGCCAAGGGCGGCTCGCTCGACGCCATGTTCGCCGAGCTCTACGGCCGCAAGGGCGGCGTCTCCGGCGGCAAGGCGGGCTCGATGCATCTTGCCGCGCCCGAAGTCGGGCTCATGGGCTCGTCCGCCGTGGTCGCCAGCACGATTCCTCATGCGGTGGGCGCGGCGATGAGCTTCAAGCGGCGCGGCCTGTCACAGATCGCGGTCGCCGTGTTCGGCGACGGCGCGACGGAAGAGGGCGTTTATCACGAGAGCCTGAACTTTGCGGCGCTGATGAAGGTGCCGGTGCTGTTCCTCTGCGAGGACAACGGCCTTGCCGTCCACAGCCATCGCCACATCCGCCAGTCCTACCGCCTGCCCGAGCACGCCAGGACGTTCGGCATCGCCTCGCGTCGGGTCGAGGAAGGCTGGGACATGATGGCGATCCGGCAGGCCACGCTCGAGGCGGCGGCCAAGGTCCGCGCCGGCGAGCCATTCGTGCTCGAGATCGTCACGTCGCGCTACAAGGAGCATGTCGGCGTCGGCGAGGACTTCCACTTCAACTATCGTACCAGCGATGCCGTCGACGCCTGGAAGGGTCGCGACCCGCTGATCGTCGACGCCAAGCTCGTCGCCGCGCTCAGGCCCGAGGTCGAGCGGGAGATCGAGGCGGCGGTGGCCTTCGCCGAGGCGAGCCCGGCGCCGGGTCGCGCCGAACTGCTGACGGACGTGATCTGATGAGCATCGCTGCAGTAAAACCGGGCAAGCAGGGCGCGCGCGTGCTGTCCTATGCCAACGCGCTGCTGGAGACGATGGACGCGGCGCTGGCCGATCATCCCAACACGTTCATCATGGGCCAGGGCGTCGACGATTTTAAGGGCATCTTCGGCTCGACCACCGGGCTTGCCGAGAAGTACGGCGCCGCCCGCGTGTTCGACGTGCCGCTGATGGAAGAGGGCATGACGGGTATCGCGATCGGCGCGTCACTGGTCGGCGACTATCCCATCACGACGCACATCCGCGCCGACTTCTCCTTCCTGGCGATGAACCAGATCATCAATCTGGCGTCGAAGTACCGCTACATGTTCGGCGGGCTGATGCGCTGCCCGATGCTGATCCGCATCGTCGTCGGCCGCAGTTGGGGACAGGGCGCGCAGCACTCGCAGAGCCCACAGGCGACCTTCGCCCACTACCCGGGCCTCACCGTGGTGATGCCGTCGAGCAGCCAGGCGATCCTCGACATGTATCCCGCGATCATCGACCGCCATCCCGGCCCGGTGATCAGCATCGAGCATCGGCTGCTCTACAACCTCGATTTCACCGTCGCGCCGTCCGAGCACCGCGTGCCGCTCACCAGCTACGTCGCGCGCAAGGGCACCGACGTCACCGTCGTCGCCACCTCGGTGATGGTGCTCGAGGCGCTTCGCGCCGCCCAGTATGTCGAGGAGAAGGCCGGCATCTCGGCCGAGGTCATCGATCTCAATTCGATCAGCCATCCCGACTGGGACCTGGTCGCCGCCAGTGTCGCCAAGACCGGGCGGCTGGTCGTGGCCGACACGTCGTGGTTGGAATACGGCGTCGCGGCCGAGGTCTGCCGCCAGCTGGTGATGCGCGATCCAGGCCTGCTGCGCCAGCCGCCGACCATGCTCGGCATGGCGCCGGCGCCGTGCCCGACGGCCAAGAGCCTGGAAGACATCTATTATCCCAGCCAGCACGAGACGGTCGACGCGATCCTCGTGCAGGTGAGAGGCGCCAAGCACGGCATCGCGCTCCCGGTCGAGCGCTCGATGACGGAAGGCTACAAGCGCTTCCGCGGACCGTTTTAGCCCCTGTCATCCCGACCGGAGCCGAGCGCAGCGAGGCGTAGCGGAGGGACCTGTTTTGTCGGCGCATCGACAAAAAAGGTCCCTCGA
>JAEWIV010000245.1 GCA_023386865.1 Pseudomonadota bacterium | reverse complement strand
GCGCCGGAGGGCGCGGTTGATCAGGCCTCGCCTGCGGTTGAGGCGCGGGTGCGGCCGGCGCTGCCTGTTGCGTTGGCGGCTCGGCTGGCTTGGTGGGCGCGGCCGCGGGCGGTGCGACAGGCTTCGGCGGCTCGGGGCCTCTGGCTTGCGGCTGAGGCTGCGGTGCCGGCTGTTGTTGACGCGATGGTTGGGCCGGGGCCGGCGTCACGGCGCCCTTGAGTTCCGGCGGTGCCGTTCCTTGACGAGGGGCGAGCGGCGGATTGGCCGGGCGGCGCTTGTCGCTGTCGGGAGTCGCCTGCGGTTGGACGGTTGCCGTCTTCGGTCCGGGCGCGGTGCGGGTTTCGTCGGACGCCGGTCTGGCGAGCGCCGGCATGGCGGCGACGGCTGTCCTGGCGACCGGCACGTCGACGGACTTCGACTCGGCTGCGACCTTCGGGTCGGGCGTCGCGGCACCCGGAGCGGCAGGTGCTGTCTTGGTGCTCACTATCGACGCGGTCGGGGCCGGCGGGGCGGCGATAGGCGCCACGGGTGCAGCCGCCACCTTCTCCGGCGCCACTTGCAGGGCGGCGCGCATCACCGGCTGGGAGCGCACGAAGGCAGTGGAAGGAACGACGGTCGCGAAGCGCTGGTTCGCCCAGGCTGCCCGGCGGTCGCCCCAGCTGTCCTGCCTCTGCGCGCGCTGCCACCGTTCTTCCAGGAGGCGGTCGTCGATGCGTGCCGAGCGGTTGAGGCGACGATAGTAGTCGCGGTTGGTCGTGTACGGCGGCACGTAGACCTCGCGTGGCCCCAGCGGGAACCAGCCCACGGGCGCGGCGCCGGCATTGGCGAGTGTCGCCGCCAGCTCGATGCCACCCATGAAGCCGACCAGCGCCGGTGCATAGACCGGACGCGGCTCGCGCTGCGGCGGCACCCACACCCAGCGGCCGCGGCTGTTGGCCCAGCGGCCGTAGTGATAGGGGGCGAAGCCCCATGGCTGCTCGTCGATCCAGGTCCAGCCCCACGGCTCGACGTAGGCCCAGTGGCCGGTGCGATACGGCGCCCATCCGCTCGGCACCGCACGGGGCACCCAGACGCGGCCATAGCTTCCGTCGTTCATCCAGTCGCCGTAGGCATTGAGATCCTCGTATCCAACCATGCCGGCCGACACGTACTGCGGTGGGGCATAGACGATCTGGCGGTCACGCGCGGCCCAGTAGGCCGGCGGTGCCGGCGGTGCGGTCCGGATGGTTCGAAGCTGCAGCATACCGGAGTCGCCCAGCACCTCGCCGACTTCGCCGGCGCGCACGGCCAACACCTCGCCGTTCAGGCTTTCGATCTGCGCTGCGCCGGAGCGCACGCCGAGCCGCGTCGCATCCTCGGTCGAGCCCGCTTCGACGTAGTAGTCGCCCTGCTGTTGCAACGAGATCGTGCCGCGCGGAGTCACGATCTGGTAGGGCTGACGGGTATCGAAGTCGAAGGTCTTGATATCGATCCGACCCTGAGCGAGCTGCAGGCGGGTCTGCGTGTCGTCCAGCGCCAGCATGTCGAGTTGAGTGGCACCGTCGAGACGGACGCGGGTGCCGGCGACGGAAATCTCGCTGTGGGCGCCGGGCTCGGTCCAGAGCGCGTCACCGCTCGTCAGCGGCGTGTTGACGATGGCCCGGTCCCAGCCGGCCTGCCGGTCGTCGTGAAAGGAGACCGTGCCGTCGACGAAGGCCAGGCGCCCGACCCGGGTCGGCGGCTCGGCCTGTGCCATGGCGCTGGACCAGGCGATGGTCGTTGCCAGAAGTCCTGCCGCGATTGCGGCGACGCCACGAAACAATTCGCGCATTTTTGCGGCCTCCTGCTAGGCTCTGCGCCCGCAACTGTGGAGAACGCCGATTCGTGTCGGCCGGTTCCGGAAGGGGAAGAGAATGCCTGTCGCAGATCCGCATCGTGTGATCCTGACCGGGGAGAACCCGTTCATCCGCCTGTCCGAGAAAGACGGCGATCCCAATTCTACCGACGCCAGCTACTGGCGGATCCTGTTCTGTCCGGCCGGTCCCGGGCACGTGCTCTACGTCAAGAGCGAGCTGACGCACGGCCATTGGCGGATCTATTCCGACAACATCGCCATGGCGCGGTGGCTGCAGCAGACGGTGCAGGGCATGCTCAACGCCGAGCTGAAGGACACCACGATCCCGGTGATCGACGCGACCTTCTCGAAGTCGGGCGACCCGCGCTATTTCTGGACCGAGCACATCAAGGCGCACGATGCCGACGTGGCCATGACATGGCACGACATCGGCGACCCGCTCCTGATCCACACCGAGCCCAATCAGCCGCCGCAGAACCGCCAATACGGCGTCTGCACCGTACTGGTGCCGGCGATGGGCGCGCGACTCACCATCAACGGCAACCAGGCGCGCGGCGTCCCCTGGAAGCGCGAGCGCGAGGGCAGGCCCTTCAGCACATGCGCGCTGGCTTTCTCGGAGAGCTGGACGGAGGCGCGCTAAGCCTTCGGCCCGAAACCCATGGCGCGGGCGAGATGCGTGTAGCTCGCCCGCCGCACCTCCTCGTCGTGGGTCCAGGTGACGACGGCCATCTCGTCGACGCCGACGCGGTTCCTCAGCTCCTCGATGCGAGCGGCGACTTCAGGGCCGGTACCGACAAAGGAGTCGCGACGGAAGCGCTCGACACGGTCCTGGTCATAGGCCTGTAGCGCCTGCGCGGCGACGTCCGGCGCATCGAGAGGCACCAGGATGCCGCGGTCGCGATTCATGCGCGAGAGGGCGCGCGAGGTGAAGTGGTACTGCGCCTCTTCCATCGTCTCGGCCGCCAGCGCCCAGACGCAGAGGCCAGAGCGCGGCTCGGGATGGCGCGAGCTCGGTCGGTACTTCTCCTTGTAAAGCTTGATGGCGCGCTCGCCGCCGGCGCCGTCGCTGAAGAACCAGGCGTAGCAGTAGGGCAGGCCGAACAGGGCCGCGACCTGCGCGCCGTAGTCGGAACTGCCGAGGATCCACACTTCCGGCGCCGTCTCGGCTTGCGGGAAGGCTTTTACCGCGGCGAAGGGATGGCGATCGACCAGAGGCTCGCCGTGCACCCACGCCAGCAGGTCGCGCACGTCGGCGGGAAAATGCTCGGGCCGCTCGTTGGCCGCGGGATTGAGGGCGAAGGCGGTGCGGCCGTCGGAACCCGGCGCACGACCCAGTCCCAGGTCGATGCGGCCCGGCGCGAGGGCGTCGAGCACACGGAACACCTCCGCCACCTTGAAGGGCGAATAGTGCGGCAGCATGATGCCGGCGCTGCCGATGCGGATGCGATCGGTGGTGGCGGCGATGGCCGCGATCACGATCTCGGGTGCCGTGCCCACGATCGTCGGATGATTGTGATGCTCGGAAACCCAGAAACGCTCGTAGCCCAACGCTTCGCAATGCCTGGCGAGCGCCACGGTGTTGCGGATCGACTGGTCCTGGGGACGGCCGGCGACGGCGATCGACTGATCGAGAACGGAAAGACGCATGAGGCAGGAAATGCCCTTTGCCGGTCAGTCCGGCAAGCCCGAGATCTGATAAAGAGCCGCCAGACGCTGGGTCGGCGTATTGGGCGGCCCGAGAGCGCCCTTGAGGGTGGCACGGTCGTTGAAGTAGGCGGCACTGATTTGCGTACCGCCGAGCGCGCCGCCGCAGTTCCTGCTCGGGTCCTGCGCGGCGGCACGGCGACCTTCTTGCCGGAGATGGCGTCGAACCGGTCGGCCGACGTCACCGGCCCGTAGACGAGCTTGAGGTCGGGGACGTCGAGCTGGACCTTCAGTTTGTCGGTGATGGCGGGCGGCGAGCGCGGCGTCCTGCTGCCGCGAAGCTGGTCGATGCTTGCCAGAGCCAGCGCGCCGATCGTCCTGGATGGAGTGCCATGGCGGTGCAGGTGTTCACTTTGTCCGTCCGGCAACAATCAGATATTCGTGCCGTTGTGACTACAGGAATTGGAGAGACGCCATGGCCAAGCCTGTCTGCAAGGTGGTCGGCATCGACCATATTTCCATCCGTGTCAAAGACTACGACAAGTCGAAGGCCTTCTACGGCCGCCTGTTCGAGTTCCTGGGCTTCGAGATCTCCGACGAATATCCCAGCACCATCGGCTGGACCAACGGCAAGACGCGCTACTGGATCGCGCCGGCCGAGGGCCGCAAGACCTACCGCATCGGCGATGTCGGCTTGCACCACTATGCCTTCGAGCTGCGCAACCGGAAGGACGTCGATGCCCTGCAGGCCTGGCTCGAGGGGGAGGGCGTGAAGATCGTCGATCCGGCCGACGAGTACTATGACGACTACTACGCGGTGTTCTTCCTCGACCCCGACGGCATCAAGCTCGAAGGCATGAAATACGGGGAGCTGACGGCGAAGCGCAAGCGCAAGCCATTGAAAGGGAAGGGTTAGGCGGGTCAAACTCCCGACCGTCTTTGGTAATCGGAGGACCCCATGTCGATGACCGCTTCGCAGAGCAACCCGCAGGCCCACTCCGTTTCTCCCAAGGGCATGCTGATCGGCGGCCAGTGGGTGGAAAGCGCCTCGGGCGCGCGCCTCACCGTCGAGAACCCTGCCAAGAAGAAGCCGATCGCCGAAGTGCCGCGCGGCAACGCCGCCGATGTCGATCGCGCCGTCGCCGCCGCGACCACCGCCTATGCCGAATGGCGCAAGGTGCCGCCGCGCGAGCGCGGCAAGGCGCTGCTCAAGATCGCCGAGGCCCTGCAGGCGCGTGCCGAGGAGATGGCGCGCACCATCGCGCTCGAGACCGGCAATGCCTTGCGCACCCAGGCGCGCGGCGAGGCCAACATGACGGCCGACATCTTCCGCTACTTCGGCGGCCTCGGCGGCGAGCTCAAGGGCGAGACCATCCCGCTCGGCGAGCACGTTCTCTCCTACACCCGTCGCGAGCCCTTGGGCGTCGTCGGCGCCATCATCCCGTGGAACGCGCCGGTCATGCTGGCCGCGCTCAAGATCGCGCCCGCGCTCTGCGCCGGCAACACCATGGTGATGAAGGCGGCCGAGGACGCGCCGGTCGGCGTGCTGCTGCTGGCCGAGATCTGCCAGGAGTTCCTGCCGCCCGGCGTGCTCAATCTCCTGACCGGCCTCGGACAGGAGGCGGGCGAGCCTCTGCTCAACCATCCCGGCATCCGCAAGCTGTCGTTCACCGGCTCGACCGAGGTCGGCAAGATCGTGATGCGCGCCGCGGCCGAGCGCATCGTGCCGGTGTCGCTGGAGCTCGGCGGCAAGAGCCCGTCGATCGTCTATCCCGACGCCGACGAGGACTGGGCGGTCGACGGCATCATCGCCGCCATGCGCTTCACGCGGCAGAGCCAGAGCTGCACGGCGGGCTCGCGCATGTTCCTGCACGAGGACATCTTCGATTCCTTCCTCGGCAAGCTCGAGAAGAAGACGACGGCGCTCAAGATCGGAGATCCGCTGGATGAGAAGACCGACATCGGCACCATCATCAACAACAAGCAGTTCACCAAGGTCTGCAAGTACGTCGACGAGGGCCTGAAACGCTCCGACGCCAAGCTCGTGTTCGGCGGCCTGCCGCCCAAGACCGGACCACTGAGCGAAGGCTACTACGCGATGCCCACGGTGTTCGCCGACCGCTCCAACGACTGGCGGCTGGCCCGCGAGGAGATCTTCGGCCCGGTGCTGGTGGCGATCCGCTGGAGTGACGAGGCCGAGGCGATCCGCATGGCCAACGACAGCCACTACGGGCTCGCGGCCTATGTCTGGACGCACGACATCGGCACCGGCCTCAGGACCGCGCACGCCATCGAATCGGGCTGGGTGCAGGTCAATCAGGGCTTGGGTCAGGTGCCGGGCATGTCGTACGGCGGCTACAAGCAAAGCGGCATCGGCCGCGAGTTCTCACTCGAGGGGATGCTCGACAGCTTCCCCCAGCGCAAGAACGTGACGGTGAACCTCGACGTGCGGCGGACCTGAGACGAGCGTCATCCTGAGCGCAGCGAAGGTCTCAGGCCGATTGCAAGCGGCGATGAGATCCTTCGCTGACGCTCAGGCCGACAGGGCTCTCAAGTCGGAACTCGTAAGTGGTGCTCGGTCGCGCCCTGGTAGGCGTGGCCGATGCGATAGAGCAGCGCCTCGTCGAATGGCCGGCCGATCAGCTGCAGGCCGATCGGCGCGCCGTTGGTGTCGAAGCCGCACGGCACCGACAGCGCCGGCAGCCCCAGTGTGTTGAACGGCCGCGTGAGACCGGTGAAGCGCGCCACCATCTTGAGGGTCGCCGGCCCGCCCGAGGCTTCGACATCGGTTTCCTCGAGGGTCGGCACCGGGAAGGGGATGGCCGGCAGCAGCACGGCATCGACGCCGTCCATCGCCACGCCCAGGAACTCGCGCACGAAGTGGGCGCGCAGCCGCAGCGCATCGATGTACTGCGTGGCAGGGATGAAATAGCCCGCGTCGGTCCGCGTGCGGACCTGGTTGGCATAAGGCGCGTCGGCCTCCATCCAGGGCCGATGCATGGCGGCCGCCTCGCATTTCACGATCACCTCCGCCGCCCGGTAGAGGTCGGTGAAGTCGGGCATCTTCGCCGGCACGATGACAGCGCCGAGCTTGCCCAGGGCGTCGGCGGCGGCCTGCACGGCGGCACCGACCTGCGCATCGACGGGCACCAGCGCCTCGGGCAAGGCGAAACCGATCGTGAGGCCGCGCACGCCGCCCGCGAGCATGGCCTCGTAGTCCGGCACGGGCTTTTCGCTGGTCGTCGAATCCTCGATATCGTGGCCGGCGACGACGGACAGCATGCGGGCATTGTCGCGCACGGTGCGGGTGAGCGGTCCGACATGGTCGAGCGTCCAGGATCGTGCCACCGCGCCGGCGCGGCTGACGCGGCCATAGGTCGCTTTCATGCCGACGACGCCGCAGGCCGAGGCGGGCAGGCGGATCGAGCCGCCGGTATCGGAACCCAGCGCGCCATAGACCATGCGCGCCGCCACCGACGCCCCCGAGCCGCTGGAGCTGCCGCCGGTGACGCGCTTGTCGTCCCACGGATTGCGGCAATGGCCGTGATGCACGTTGTGCCCGGTCGGACCGGCGGCGAACTCGGCCATGTTGAGGAAGCCCAGCTCGACCACGCCCGCCGAATCGAGCTTCTGCAGCACCGTCGAGGTGACGGGCGCCACCCAGTTCCTGCGGATGGCACTGCCGCCGGTCGAGATCTCGCCGGCGCGGTAGTACATGTCCTTGTGCGCCATCGGCACACCGTGCAGCGGCCCGCGCCGCTTGCCGGCCGCGAGCTCCTTGTCCATGGCGCGCGCCTGCTCCAGCGCCTTCTCCTTGTTGAGGCGCACAAAGGCGTTGGTGCGCGGCTGCCACACGGCGATGCGCGCCAGGCAGGCTTCGGTCGCCTGCACCGAGGTGATGCGGCCGGCGGCAATGGCGTCGGCGACCTCACTGAGATCGCGCAGGGCGAGATCGTCGTTGATCATTTCGCCTCCTTCGCGAGCACGCTGGCAAAGGCGGCAGGGTCGTCGTCGAAGGTGAGGCGCTGGTTGGCGGCCTTGCGCACCGCCGCGTTCAGCACTTCGAGCTCGGCCGCGATCTCGGCCAGCCGCTTGTCGTCGTAGCCGAGTCCCTGGAGCTGGCTGGCGATGCCGGCGGCGAGGCGGATCCTGTCGTCCATGAGAACCTCCTTCAGGCGGCGAGGCGAAGCTGGCGCTCGCCCAGTCGCGTCTGGTCTTCCTTGGTGAACGTCATGGTCTTGCGGACCTTCTGGTCGAGCTTCATGCCGATCGCCTCGGCGCAGGCGGCTAGCGTGCCGGTCTCGGCCTCGAACAGGAAGTGGGTGAAGGTCAGCACTTTGTCGGTGAAGGCGGCAAGGCCGCTCATCACCACCACCAGATCGCCGGCGCGCAGCGGGCGGTGGTAGTGGTTCAGCATCTCGACGACCACCGAGCCTTCCTGGCGATCCTGCATCGCCGTCCGGTCGAAGCCGAGATGGTTCCACAGCAGCGGCGCGCCGTCGGAGTAGCGGCCGAACTGATGATGCGGCAGGAACTCGCCTGCCTCGTCGCATTCTGCCGGCGCGATCACGCTGCGGCCGATGTCGATCAGGCCGCGGCGCGCGGCGTCGCCAAGCTCGAGATCGGGCAGGTCGAGTTTGCCGACGCTGCGTGGCTTGGCGTTGTCGGGCAGCGCCACGATCGCCGCCTCGGCGCGTGCGCGAAAGGCGTCAGGCCACGATCGGTCGCAGACGATGCGCCGCCGCATCGTCGCCGCGACCGTGCCCTCGGATGGATTGCGGATCTCGTGATAGGCGAGCAGGTGGCGGTCGCCGACCTCCACGGGAGCCGACAGGACCTGGACCGGATCGACTTCGCGGAACTCGCGCAGGTAGCGGATGTGATCGCTGGCGGCCCGGACCTCGAGGCCGGCGGCGCGCCGGGCACGCGGTCCCAGACCGAGCTCGGCCAGCAAGTGAGCCGACGCCTCGTGGCCGAACTCGGTGTAGAATTGGACGTTCAAATGGTCGTTTTCATCGCACTGCCAGGTGTTCACGGCGGTGCTGAAAGTCGGGATCAGGCCAGGGCTCGACACGCTACGCGCTCTCTGCTTTCTGTGGATGACTGCTTCAAATGGCCGAAAAAGCCCCAAAAATCGACTTTTTTCGTGCTTTGGGGACTTGCGGGGGATCGATTCGTGGATAACCTTGGACGCGTCAGCGCTGCCCTGGGGCGTCAGGAAGACGCTGACGAACGAAAAACTTAAGGGACCCCTCATCATGGCTACCGCAACCAAAACGTCCGCTCCCACCATTCCGCTGTCGAAGGTGGCTGCCGAACTCGCTGAAAAGACGGGCATGACCAAGAAGGACGCCACCGGCGCCCTCGACGATTTCGTCGGCCTGGTCGTGAAGCATCTCAAGAAGGGCAACAAGGTCC
This sequence comes from Pseudomonadota bacterium, assembly GCA_023386865.1. Lineage (GTDB taxonomy): Bacteria > Pseudomonadota > Alphaproteobacteria > Reyranellales > Reyranellaceae > Reyranella. The sequence goes on along the minus strand of JAEWIV010000245.1, from coordinate 3,397 downwards.
GCATCACCGGCCTCGGCATCCTTCAGGTGCGCAACCGTCCGGCGCGCATGGGCCGCAACCCGGCGACCGGCGAGGCGATCAAGATCAAGGCGTCCAAGAAGGTCGCCTTCCGCGTCGCCAAGGACCTCAAGGAAGCGATCTAAGCCTCATCGACATCCTCGACGGGGAAGATCGGGCGGGTCCCGGCGCGAGCCGGGCCCGCCCTTCTTTTTTAAGTTGGGGCCCCTTTCGCGAATCTTCTGACAGCGCCCTGGTCGCTCTTGGTCGGCGCGTGTCCGCAGAGCGATAGCCGTCGAATCCCCATGGGAACTCTTTGCCCAGCGCGAGCCAGCCTTGTATAGGCGGGCATCTCGCCCGGCATGGATACCTTCGCTCTCCTCAAATACCTGACCCAGTTCGTCATGCCGCCGGCGTCCATGGCGGTCGGACTGCTGCTGGCCTGGGCGTTGGCGCTGGTTCGCTTGCATCGGCTCAGCGTGACGGTCGCGGTGTTGGCGATTGCGCAGACCATGGTGATGTCGTTTCCGCCCGTGGCCGACGCGCTGCTCGAACCTCTGCAGGACAAGGCGCGCGCGGCCGCAGCCGAAGCGCCCGCCTGCTGCTACGACGCGATCGTCGTGCTGGGCGGCGGCGTGACCCCGGCGGCGCCGCCTTTGGTCATGGATCCCGACCTCGCCGACGCCGCCGACCGTGTCTGGTATGCCGCACGGCTCTATCACCGCGGCTTGGCCCGCCGCATCATCGTGAGCGGTGGGTCGCTGCTCGTCACGACCAGCGGTCCGGCGGCGACCGAGGCCGAGGCGATGCGCCGTTTCCTCGTCGACCTCGGTGTGCCGTCGGAGGCGATCGTCTCCGAGGGCACGTCGATGAACACGCTGCAAAACATCCGGAACGTTCGCCAGATGGTCGGCGAGGCCCGCGTCGCGCTGGTCACCTCGGCCTATCACATGCCGCGGGCGCTGAAGCTCGCGCACCAGGGGAACCTCAACGTCGGCGCCTTTCCGACAGACTGGCACCTGCCGGCGGAAGTGCGGCCGTCGTGGGAGAACTGGGTGCCGTCGATCGCTGCCATGGCGTTGTCGAGCATCAGCTTGCGCGAGCACGTTGCCTTGCTGCTGGATCGTCGCGGAGAGCCTCCATGATCGGCGGCTCCTATCGCCTGCACCGTCGCACCGCGGTTCGTCTCGCCATGGGCCTTGCCGCAGCTGGTCCGTTGCTGACGCCGGCCGGCCGCCGGCCGCACGCCCAGACGCTCGACAAGCTGAGCATCCAGACCGACTGGCGCGCCCAGGCCGAGCATGGCGGCTACTACCAGGCGATCGCCGCGGGTCTTTATCGCAAGGCCGGCATCGAGTGCGATGTGCGCCAGGGTGGCCCCAGCCTCAACATCAGTCAGCTCCTGATGGCCGGTCGTGTCGACATGACCATGTCGGGGAGCTTCGAGGCCTTCACCTTCGTCCGCGAGAACGCGCCTTTCCTCACCATCGCCTCGATCTTCCAGAAGGATCCGCAGGTCCTGATCGGTCATCCGGACACGGGTTTCGACTCCTTCGAGAAGCTCAAGGGCCGGCAGATCATGATCGGCGCCGGCGGGCGCGTGACCTACTGGCCCTACCTGCGGAAGAAATATGGGCTCTCCGACAATCAGCTCAGGCCCTACAACTACAGCCTGGCGCCGTTCCTCGCCGACAAGAACCTGATCCAGCAAGGTTTCCTTTCGTCCGAGCCCTATCCGATCAGCCAGGCGCTCGGCCGGCCGCCGTCGGTATTGCTGATCGCCGATGCGGGCTACACCCCCTACCAGAACACGATCGCGATCTCGCGCAAGCTGGTCGAGGAGAAGAAGGATCTCGTGCAGCGCTTCGTCGACGCCTCGCTCGAGGGCTGGGCGCAGTATATGAAGGGCGGGCCTGCCATCGAAGCGGCCAATGCGATGATCAAGCAGGCCAACCCGGAGCAGACCGACGACCGCCTCGCCTATGCCATCAAGGTGATGAACGAGCGCGGTATCATGATGTCGGGCGATGCTCTCGCGGGCGGCATCGGCGCCATGACTGCCGGGCGCTGGCAGAGCTTCTACGACTCGATGGTTGCCGTCGGCGTCTTGCCGCCGGGACTGGACGCCAAGCGCGCCTATACGCTGGAATTCGTGAACAAGGGCATCGGCAAGCCATAGGAGAGCGGCATGTACCAGGTCAGTGACGAACATCGGATGCTGCGCGATCTGGTGAAGAAGTTCGTGCGCAACGAATTGATGCCTCTCGAGAAGAACATTCTCGATCGCTTTGCCTCCGGCCAGCCGGCGGCGCTGTCGGACGAGGAGAACAAGAAGCTCTTCAAGCAGTGCAAGGATCTCGGCCTGTGGGCCCTCGATGTACCGGAGGAGGCGGGCGGCGCAAACCTGCCGTGGACCGCCTTGGTCGGCGTCAACGAAGAGCTGGGATACACGGCGGTACCTTTCACCTTCCCGCCGGACTCGCCCAACCTGCACATGCTGCTGGCGACCGCCAATCCCGAGCAGCGCAAGAAGTACCTGGAACCCTACGCCGCCGGCGAGACGACGTCGGCGATCGCCATCTCCGAGCCCGGTGCGGGCGGCGATCCGGCCGGCATGAAGACGCGCGCGGTCAAGGACGGCAACGACTGGGTGATCAACGGCCGCAAGATCTGGATCAGCCGCATCGCCAAGGCCGACTTCACCATCGCGATGGCGGTGACCGATCCGGAGAAGGGCTCGCGCGGCGGCATCACCGCCTTCCTGGTCGACAAGGGCACGCCCGGCCTGGTCGTGGCGCGCGCTATCCCCATGCTGGCCGGCCAGCGCACCTACGAGGTGGTCTTCGAGGATTGCCGCGTGCCCGACACGCAGGTGCTGGGCCGCATTGGCCAGGGCTTTGCGCCGATGCAGCTGCGGCTGACCGTGCGCCGCCTGCAGATGGGCGCATGGTGCATCGGCATGGCGCAGCGCGCGCTCGACATGCTGGTCGAGCATGCGAACCAGCGCGTGACCTTCGGCCAGAAGCTCGCCGACCGCCAGGCCATCCAATGGTGGGTGGCGGATGCGGCGACCAAGCTGCATGCCTGCCGACTGATGGTGATGGACGCCGCGGTCAAGCAGGACGAGGGCCGCGACGTGCGCATGGAAGCCTCGATGATCAAGGTCTTCGCTACCGAGATGGCGACCGAGGTCATCGACCACGCTCAGCAGGCTTTCGGCGCCATGGGCGTCACCCAGGAGCTGCCGCTGTCGTGGCTGGCGCAGAAGGTGCGGACGATGCGGGTCTACGAGGGGCCGTCGGAAGTCCATCGCATGGTGATCGCGCGGCGCATCCTGGGCGGCCGTTGACAGCCGGCCGCCGGCGGGGCGCTGCATTTGGGCCCCCCGGCTGGGGGTGGG
>JAEWIV010000189.1 GCA_023386865.1 Pseudomonadota bacterium | reverse complement strand
GTCGTGGAGTCCCCCACGACCGGCGCCCAAAAACTGTGCAAAAACAAGGCCTAGCCGCCCGAATCTATTGTGGCATATTTGCAACATATGTTAGACGGGTGTGTCGCCTTTCCCGGTCGGAGAGGCTGCTGGCGGGGGAGAACTCCATGACGTTTGGAACCGGGCGCTGCCTCATCGTGCTGGCTGCAATGGCATTGTTCGCGACGGCAGGCGTTCTGTCTCCCACGATGGCCCAGGTCAAAGCGCCCGCGAAATCGAAGCTGAAACCCGCCGCCAACGCTGCTCCCGCGACCCACCCGACGGACAACGTCGCCGCCCAGCTCAACGCCAAGTGGCTGCAAGAGAACGGCGGCGCGTACGCCGGGTTCAGGCAGGCCGAACCGGCTGTGATCCCGGCGTCATACAGCACCGCCGCCGTCTCGGGCGATTGGGGCGACCGCCTGGTCTCGCGCGCGATGAAGTATCTCGGCACGCCCTATCGCTACGGCGGCACCACGCCGGCCGGCTTCGACTGCAGCGGCTTCGTCTATTACCTCTACGGCGCGGTCTTTGGTCAGACCATCCCGCGCATGCCGCACGACATGGCGCGCGAGGGCACGCCCGTCGCGCAGAGCGATCTCAGACGCGGAGACCTGGTCTTCTTCGGCCACCGCGGCACCTTCACCCATATCGGCATCTATGCTGGCAACGGCCAGTTCGTTCATGCCACGCATCGCGGCTCGCCCGTCATGGTCACGGCGCTGGATGCCGACTACTACCGCCAGAACTACATGACGGCGGTGAGGCTAGCCCCGCGGTAAAGCCATATCCGCTGACGTAGCCATCGTCGGCTGCGGCCCGGTCGGCGCGCTCCTCGCCAACCTGCTCGGCCAGGCGGGACTTTCAGTCGAAATCTACGACCGCGAGCGCGACGTCCATCCCCTGCCGCGCGCCGTGCATTTCGACGGCGAGGTCATGCGCATCTTCCAAAGCGCCGGGCTCGCTGAAGAAATCAGGCCTGTGGTGCGCGCCTCCTCGCGTGGCATGCACTTCGTCAATGGCGAAGGCCGCACGCTGATGATTCGGCGCGGCATCGACGGACCGGGCCCGCATGGCTGGGCCGGCAACTGGTACTTCCATCAGCCGATCCTCGAACGCGTGCTGCGCGACGGCCTGAAGCGCTTCGCCAACGTGGCGGTGCATCTCGGCCATGAGATTGCCTCGGTCGCCGACCTCGACGCACGCTATGTCGTCGGCTGCGACGGTGCGCGCTCCCTGGTGCGCCAGGCCATCGGCAGCAGGCACCTCGATCTCGGCCTGCATCAACCGTGGCTCGTCGTCGACCTCTTGTGCGATCCGACGAGCCCGCGCGTTGGAGCCTTGCCCGACTACACCGTCCAACTCTGCGACCCGGTGCGACCGATGACCGTGGTGAATGTCGGCGGTGACCGTCGGCGCTGGGAGATCATGCTGATGCCGGGCGACGATCCGGCCCGATTGACCGATCCCGATGTCTTCTGGCCGATCATGATGCGCTGGCTCGGCCCGGACGACGCGCGTCTCGAACGTGCCGCCGTCTACACGTTCCATTCGGTCGTGCAGGAGGGCTGGCGCAAGGACCGGCTGTTGCTGGCGGGTGATGCCTGCCACCAGACGCCCCCTTTCCTCGGCCAAGGCATGTGCGCCGGCATGCGCGATGCGGCGAACCTCGCCTGGAAGCTGGCTGCGATCGTCAAGGACGGCGCATCCGACACGTTGCTCGACACCTACGAAAGCGAACGGCTACCGCATGTGCGGACCTTCATCGAACTCGCCGTCAAGCTCGGCGCCGTCCTGCAGGAGACCGACCACGAAGCGGCTGCGGTGCGCGACCGGCGCTTCGAGACCGGCATAGAAATGTTCGACTTCCCGCAGCCGCAGCTGGGCACGGGCTGCCGCGTGGACGCGCCCCCTCCTGTCGGCACGATCTTCCCGCAACCGCGCCTTGCCGACGGCCGGCTCATGGACGAGATCATCGGCCCGCGCTTTGCCATCATCGGCGATGCGGCACTGCTCGGCGGCCTTCGCACCGATGCCGCGCTGCTGCCCGGCGTCGGTCGCGATTGGTGCGAGGCGCACAATATCGGGGCCGTCGTCCTGCGGCCGGACCGCTACATCTACGCCGTGGCCCGCGACCGGCACGAGCTGGAAACGGCAACTCTCGGGCTCGAACGGTCGTTTGGTCTGGCATGCTGCAGACCCTACAGATCCTGACCGTCTTGCTGGCTGCCATCGGCATGGCCCTGTCGCTGGCGCACGCTCTCGAATTTCCCGGCAAGCGCCGGCTCGATCGCGACGCTTATCTGAAGGTCCAGGCGATCTACTATCCGGGCTTCACCGTCGGCGGCGCTTTCGAACCGCTGGCCATGATCGCGGCGTTCGCGCTGCTGCTTTACACGCCGCTCGACACGACGCCGTTCTGGCTGACCCTGGCGGCATTCGCCGGCCTGGTGCTGGCGCACGCGATCTACTGGGTGTTCACGCACCCGGTGAACAAGGTCTGGGTGAAGGGCGAAGCGCTCGGCAAGCCCGGCGGCGCATTCTTCGCCGCCGGCAGCGCGGTCGCCGCCGGCGACTGGACAGTGCTGCGCGACCGCTGGGAATGGTCCCATGTCGCGCGTGCGGTACTCGCCATGGCGAGCCTGGTCGCGCTCGTCGTCGCCGTGGTGATCTAGGCGCCCCGCCAGCCCAGACCTAAGCCGGCGTGAACATCGGCAGCGGCGGACCGCCGTCGGTCGGCTTGAAGACGACTTTCACAGGCTGCTCGCACTTCAGCTTGTCGAAATCGCAGTCGACGATGTTGGTCACCATGCGCGGCCCCTCCGCCAGCGTCACGTAGGCCATGGCGTACGGCACCGGTGCGCGGCGCATCACGCTGTAGGAGTAGATCGTGCCCTTGCCCGAGGCCTCCATCCATTCGGTCTTGTCGCTGAAGCAGAACGGACAGATGGTGCGCGGATAATGGTGCAGCTCGCCGCAGCTCGTGCACTTGCGCACCAGCAGCTTGCCCTTGGCGGCGGCATCCCAATAAGCCTGCGTCTCCTGGCTCGCGACCGGGGCCGGCAACTTGCGTTCTTTAGTGTCGGCCATGACTTACTCCCTTTCCAGAATGACGGTGCCGCTGCCGTGGCGCAGGCCGAGCGAGCCGCCCGTACCGTGCGCCAGCGCGAGATCGCAGTTCTTCACCTGCACCTTGGGATGGGCCTCGCCGCGCAGCTGCCGGACGGCTTCGAGCACCTTGGTGAGGCCGCCGCGATTGCCGGGATGGTTGCTGCACAGCCCGCCGCCGTCGGTGTTGAACGGCAGCTTGCCGGTGCCCGCGATCAGGTTGCCGTCGGCCACCAGCTTGCCGCCCTTGCCCTTCTCGGCGAAGCCCAGGTCTTCGAGCTGCATCAGCACGGTGATGGTGAAGCTGTCGTAGATCGACACGTACTTCATGTCGGCGGGCTTCACGCCCGCCTCGGCGAAGGCCGCCGCGCCGCTGAAGCGTGCGCCCGAGTAGGTCAGGTCGACCTTGCCGCCCATCTGGGTCTTCACGAATTCTCCGGCGCCGATCAGCTTGACCTTGGGCCGCTTCAACGACTTGGCGATCTCGGGCGCCACCACGACGATGGCGCCGCCGCCGTCGGTGATGACGCAGCAGTCGAGCCGATGCAGCGGATCGGAGATCATCGGCGAGTTCACGACCTCCTCGACGGTGACCACGTCGCGCAGCAAAGCGTGCTCGTTGTATTGCGCGTGGTGCGAGGCCGCGACCTTGATCCAGGCCAGCTGCTCGGAGGTCGTGCCGAACTCGTGCATGTGGCGCATGGCGCACATGGCGTACATGTTCACCACGGTCGGCCCATAGGGGAACTCGAAGGGCTCGTCGGGCGTCGGCGTGCCGCCGCGGCTGCGCGGCACGGTGCCGGTCGCCATGCCCTCGGCGCGCGGCCGGCCGGCCAAGGTGATCAGCGCCACCTTGCACTTGCCCGCGGCGATCGCCTCGGCGGCGTGCGCGACATGCAGCAGATAGGAGGAGCCGCCGGTGTCGGTCGAATCGACGTGGCGCGGTTTCAGCCCCATGTACTCGACCATCGACATCGGCCCCAGGCCGGGCGCGTCACCGGCGCAGAAATAGCCGTCAACGTCGTCCTTGGTGAGGCCGGAATCGTCCAGCGCGCCCTTGGCGACCTGGGCGTGGATTTGCGCCAGCGAAATGTCCTTGGCGAGCCGCGTCGGATGCTCGTAGATGCCGGCAATGTAGGCTTTGCCCTTGATGCTCATCGGCGGGCCATCTCCCTCTCTATGTTGCACTGCATCGTGGGCGATCAGGCGCTCACGGAAAAGCGACAACTTCCGCCCTGAAAAACCATGCTAACGTCGCCTCAACCAACAATTGGGGGTGCGCATGCTGGGTCGTGTCTTCTCGTTCGTCATCGTGAGCCTGCTGGCCTTGGCCGGCACCGCGCACGCTCAGGGCAAGGCCGAATTGCTGTGGTACAGCCAGGCGGCATTCAAGCTCACCACGCCGGGCGGCAAGGTGATCATGATCGATCCCTGGATCATGGGGGCCACCAAGATCCCGCCCGAGCTTAAGGACCTCTCCAAGATCGGCAAGGTCGACCTCGTGCTGGTGACGCACGGCCATGGCGATCACCTCGGCGACGCCATGGAGATTTCCAAGACCAACAACGTGCCGCTGTGGGGTCCCGCCGGCATGAACCAGAACCTGGCGACGCTCGGCATGATGCCGGCCAACCTGGTGCCGCGCATGAACAAGGGCGGCACCATCGAGCCGTTCCCCGGCGTGAAGATCACGCAGGTCCACGCCGAGCATTCATCGGAGATGATCCTGAAGGATCCGGCGACCGGCAAGGATACCAGCTACTTCGCGGGCGAGCCGGTCGGCTTCATCATCCAGCTCGAGAACGGCTTCAAGATCTACCACATGGGCGACACCGGCCTGTTCGGCGACATGAAGCTGATCGGCGAGTACTACAAGCCCGACCTCGTGCTGGTGCCGATCGGCGGCCACTACGTGCTCGATCCCAAGGATGCCGCCTACGCCGTCAAGGAGCTGATCAAGCCCAAGATGGCTTGGCCCATGCACTATGCCAGCAACCCCTTCCTCAAGGGCACGCCGGCGGAGTTCAAGGCCGCGCTGGGCCAGAGCACGATCCAGGTGATCGATGCCGAGCCGGGCACGAAGAAGGAGTTCTAGTCGTCCGACGCTCAGGCCCCGCAGCGGAAGCGGATGTAGAGGTTCACCTTGTCGGCCAGGTTGTTCTCCAGCACGGCGAAGGGCCCCTTGCAGGTCCTTTGCATGAAGGGCTGAACGACATTCCAGAGCCGTTCGCTTTCGCGCCGGGGATCGGGGTCGACCACGATCGTGCCGCGCACGATCAGCAATCGATACTCGCCTTCGACTTCGGCCGGCGCGACACGCACCTCGTACAGGCGGCCCTCGACCCTGACGGTTTCGACCTGGGATCTGTCGAGGGTGCCTTTGGGCGTGGCGGCCGTGGTCGTGCAGGCGGCAAGCCCGAGCACGACCATGGCCAGCGGCAGAGCGCGTGCCCTAGTCGCCGCTGACATCCCGCGCCCCGACGGTGCGCTGGCGGAATTCGTCCGGTACCTCGCGACCGACGTCGGTGAAGGCCTTCTTCACCGCGGCGACCGTCGGGCCGAACACCGCCTTTCGGTTCTCGCGTGACCAGGTGTTCGACCCGACGATGGTGTCGAGCGAGCCCTGGAAGCGCGGCATGACATAGCGCGCGAACAGTTCGTAGGAACGCAGCGTCTGCTCGCGGTTCGCCCATTCATGGGCGCGGAACAGGATGCCGCCGAAGCCGCCGTTGGAGTAGCCGAGCAGCCGCTCGATGCCCTTGGCGACGGTGTCGGGCGTGCCGACCAGGGTCGTGCCCTGGGCCACGCCCTCGCGCAGCGGATCGTCGGAGCGGCCCGGCGGACGGCCCAGCGTATCCTCGAAGTAGGTCACGGTCTCGCAACGCTCGCCGGCATGGACCTCGCGCAGCGCCTGCTCGTCGTCCTCGGCGAGGTGTGCGTTGACCACGATGCGCCACTTCGAGCGGTCGGCCTTGTGGCCGTGCTTGGCCGCCGTCTCCTCGTAGATCGCCCACTGCTTGGCCATCGCCTCGGGTCCGCCCGGCAGGCCGGCGCCGATCGAGAGCACGCCGAGTCCATGCTTGCCGGCTGCGATCATGCCCGACGGCGTGATGGTGCTGGCGCAGGCGATGGGGAAGTGCGGATAGGTGTAGGGCGCCAGATGCAGGCGCGCGTCCTTGAGCTCGAACCAGTCGGTCTTCATCGTGACCGGCTCCTCGCACTTCAGCAGCTGCATGATCGCCGCCAGCGACTGTTCCATGCGGTCGCGCTGGGTCGAAGGCTCGATGCCCATCATGTAGGCGTCGGACGGCAGCGCGCCCGGCCCGCAGCCGAGCATGGTGCGGCCGCGCGACATGTGGTCGAGCTGCACGAAGCGGTTCGCCACCATCAGCGGATGGTGATAGGGCAGGCTGGTGACCCCCGAGCCCAGCCGGATGTACCGCGTCCGCTCGATGGCGGCGCCGATGAACACTTCCGGCGAGGCGATGGTCTCCCAGCCGGCCGAATGGTGCTCGCCGATCCAGGCCTCGTCGTAGCCCAGCTCGTCGAGCCACTCGATCAGCTCCATGTCGCGCGCCATGCCGAGCGTGGGGTTCTCGCCCAGCCGATGGAACGGGGCGAGGAAAATTCCGAACTGCAGGCCCTTGTGATTGCCGGTCTGTGCCATTTGACCTCCGTGATACCGACCGTAGCACGCGCGCGCCGTTGACCGAAGCCACGGCTTGCGCCGATCATCCCGCGATGACCTCGGAATCCCTGCCCTTGCAGCGTTTCACCATCGTCGAGGTGAACGACGCCGGTGTGCCGCTTTGCCTCAGGCTGGCGACGTCTCTCGCCGCCAAGATCGCAGCCGATCTCGGCGCCGACGTGCTCAAGATCGAGCCGCCGGGCTGCGATCCGGTGCGGCGGTCCCCGCCGCTGCTGCCGAACGGCCATGGCGATGGCACCAGCGCGCTGTTCCAGTTCCTCAATACGTCCAAACGCTCCTTGGTCCTCGACCTCGCGACCGACGCCGGCCGGGCAAGTCTCGGGCAACTGCTCGAGCGCAGCCATGCCTGCCTGTTCGAGGAGCCGGCCTCGATCGCGCCCCTGGCGCGCTCGGCCAAGGCGACGCCGATCGAGATCGCAGCCTTCCCGGCGGAAATGAATGCCGCAGCGCGACCGGTCAGCGAGCTTGCCATCCAGGCGCTGGGCGGCCTGATGCACATGATCGGCGAGCCCGAGCGCAAGCCGCTGAAGCTCGGCGGCCACCAGGCCTCCTACGCCGCCGGCCTGACCGCGTTCACCGGCCTTGCCGCCGCGCTTGCGGCGCGCGAGGCCGGCCAGCGCGCACCGCATGTCCGCGTGTCGCTGGCCGAGGTCATGCAATGGGTGAACTGGAAGGCGGCGTCGGGAGCGGCCGCCACCGGTGCCTCGCCCGGCCGAGAAGGCAAGGCTTCGGAATTCCAGGTCGTGCCTTGCCGCGATGGCCATGTCGCGGTCGTCTACACCGTCACGCAATGGCCCGCGACGCGCAGCCTGATCGGCGACCCGCGGCTGACCGACGAGAAGTTCGCCACCCGCGCCGGCCGCCGAACGCACATCGCGGAACTCTACGAAATCATCGCGCCGTGGTTCGCCGACAAGACGCGCGCCGAGATCCAGAAGATGGCCCAGTCCAAGGGCGTGCCCTTCGGCCCGATCTTCACGCCGGCCGAGCTGCTCGAGACCGAGCAGTACGTCGCCCGGGGCTTCCTCGCCAAGATGACGCATCGCGATTTCGATAGGCTGCTGATGCCGCAGCTTCCCGTGCAATGGAACGGCCGCTCGTTCGCGCCGCGTCCCGCCCCGTCGCTCGAGCGCACGGAGCTCGCGGCATGAAGGGGCCTCTCACCGGCGTACGCGTCCTCGATTTCGGGCTCTTGACGGCGGGTGCCAACACCTCGGCCATGCTGGCCGACCTCGGCGCCGACGTGATCAAGATAGAATCGGGCGCCTATCTCGATCCCTTCCGGGTCGTCGGCAAGGTGGACGATGGCGAAGGCTGGTGGAACCGCTCGCCGCAGTTCCGCTTCACCAACCGCAACAAGCGCGGACTGGCCCTCAACCTCAAGGACCCTGATGGCCAGCGCGTCATCCGCGAGCTGGCCGCGCATTGCGACGTCGTGGTCGAGAACTTCCGCCGTGGCGTGCTCGATCGCGCAGGCCTGGGCTACGCGGCGCTGAAGGCGGTGAATCCGCGCATCGTGTTCGCCGCCATTTCCAGCCAGGGCGATACCGGGCCGGAGCGCATGAACGTCTCGTTCGGCTCGACGCTCGACGCCACCTCGGGCATCGCCTCGCTCACCGGCTACCAGGGCGAGGAGCCGCGCATCTCGGGCATGGACGTGAACTACCCCGACCAGATCGTGTCGCTGTTCGCGGCCGGCATCGTGATCACGGCCGTGATGGAGGCCCGTCGCAGCGGCAGGGGCGCTTTCCTCGACTTCTCGCAGCGCGAGGTCGCGTCCTTCACCCTGGGCGAGGAGATCCTGGCCGCATCGGCCGATCCCTCGCATCCGCTGGCGCCGCGCGACAACACGGAAGGCGACGCGTATCGATGCAGGGACGGGCGGTGGATCGCCGTCACGCACGAGGGTCCCGTGCTCGATTGCAGCACCCAGGATAGCGACGACGCCGTGGCGGCGCTTCTCGCCCGTGGCATTGCCGCCGCGCCGTGCAACGACGGCAATGATCTGCTGAACGATGCCCGCCTCGCCGGCGTTACCCTGGTGCGCGACGAGCGGGGCGGACTGGTGAAAGGCCTGCCCTACCGGCTCGACGGGCGTGGTATCACCATCGAGCGCGCGGCGCCCGATCTCGGCCAGCACACCGACGAGGTGCTGCGCGAGCTGCTGGGCTACGGTGATGCCGAGCTGGCGAAATTGAAGGCGTCTGGCGTCACCTCGACGACGCCGACCGTAGGAGACGTATGATGGCGCGCGCCGAAGTTCAGAAGGTCATGGAGCGCATGGCGATTCCCGCCATCGCCGCCCCGATGTTCCTGGTCTCCAATCCGGCGCTGACGCTCGCGTGCTGCAGCGAAGGCATCATGGGCAGTTTCCCCGCCCACGGCACGCGCAGCCGCGAGGAATTCCAGGGCTGGCTCGACGAGATGCAGGAAGGCATGAAACGGCTGGAGGATGCCGGGAAGAAGCCCGCGCCGTGGGCCGTGAACCTGGTCGTGCACGCCTCCAATCCGCGCTATCCCGGCGACCTCGATCTGGTCGAGAAGTACAAGGTGCCGGTCGTGCTGACCTCGAAAGGCGCGCCCGGCGATGCCATCAAGCGCATTCACGGCTGGGGCGCGGTCGCCCTGCACGACGTCGCCAATCGGCGCCATGCCGAGAAGGCGCTGGAAGCGGGCGTCGACGGCGTGATCGCCGTGGCCGGCGGCGCCGGCGGCCACACCGGCACGATCAACCCCTTCGCCCTGATGAACGAGGTACGCCAGCTCGGCGATCACTTCGCCGTCGTGCTGGCAGGCGGCCAGACCACCGGCCGCGACGTGCTGGCGGCCGAGGCGATGGGCGCCGACCTCGCCTACATCGGCACGCGCTTCATCGCCACCCAGGAGGCCATGGCGGCCGCGGCGCACAAGGACATGATCCTGAAGACCCGCGCCACCGACGTCTTCCTCACCGCCTCGATCGACGGCGCGCCCGCCAACTGGCTGACGCCCAGCCTGCTCGCCGCCGGCATCGACCTCGACGTCCTGCGCACGACCTTGCCCAGCAAGATCGTCTCGGCGCAGGAGAACAAGAAACGCTGGAAAGACATCTATACGGCCGGCCACGGCGTCGGGAACATCGAGGACATCCCGACGGCGGCCGAGCTGTGCCGGCGGCTGGTCGAGCAGTATCGGGTGGCGAAGAGGGACCTGGCAAAGTTGTCGGCGTAGTTTTCTGTCGTGCAGCGCCGCCCGCGCGC
>JAEWIV010000168.1 GCA_023386865.1 Pseudomonadota bacterium | reverse complement strand
GCGCTGGGCCGCGGCGAGCCCTTCACCATCGGCGCTTCGCGCATCCGCGAGGTCAACGCCGTCGGCCAGGCGCTGCTGCGCGCCCGGCACGACCTCGATCAGGGATCGGCGGCGCTTCGGCAGAGCGAGGAGCAGCTGCGCACCGCGGCCGAGGCCGCGCAGTTCGGCGCTCACGAATACGACGTCGCGCGCGATCGCACGCTGCGCTCGCCGCAGTTCCTCAAGATCCTGGGCGCCGATCCGGCGGACGCCGAGTCCTCGTTCGAAGCCGGGCTGGACTTCGTCCATCCCGATGACCGCGATGCCACGCGTCAACGCAAGCGGCAGATCCTGACGGGCGACGCCGACCACTACCAGCTCGAGTACCGCATCCGCCGCCGCGACGGGCAGGTGCGCTGGGTGATGGATCGTGGCCAGGTGATCCGCGATGCTGGCGGCCGGCCGGTGCGCGTCATCGGCGTGGTGCTGGACATCACCGAGATCAAGGAAGCCGAGCTGCGCCAGTACCTGCTGTTCGACGAGCTCAATCACCGCGTCAAGAACACCCTGGCGATCGTGCAGGCGCTGGCCCAGCAGACCCTGCGCACCCGTCCCGATCCGCAGCAGTTCGCCGACGCCTTCTCGGAGCGTCTGGCGTCGCTGGCCCGCGCGCACAGCCTGCTCACCAACGATTCATGGCGGGGAGCGCCGCTGCGGGAGATCGTTGCGACGGCACTCGAGGCCTTCATCGACGAAGGGCGGCCGGTCGAGATCGGCGGCGATGCGGTGATGGTCCCGGCGACCACGACAATCACGCTCAGCCTCATGCTGCACGAACTCGCCACCAACGCGGCGAAGTATGGTGCGCTGTCGGTTGCCCAGGGCCGCCTGTCGATCCGCTGGACCGCCGTCGAGTCGAGTTCCAGCACCGCCATCGACCTGCAGTGGAAGGAGGAGAACGGCCCACCGGTGTCGATTCCCAAGGAGCGCGGTTTCGGCACGCGCCTGCTGGCCGGCAGCGCGCGGCAACTCGGCGCGGCGTTCGAGATCGACTATGCGCCACAGGGGCTGCGCTGCCACCTGCGCTTCTCGGTGCCGAAGGTCGAGTAGGTCGGGAGCGCGGTCAGAACCGCGCCGACAGGCGGCCGCTGAAGACGTGTACCGGGCCGCGCTGGCCGTTGTAGGCGGGATTGCCGAGGAGCTGGTAGTCGGCGGTGGCGACCACGCCCTTGGCGAGCTGCAAGGCGTAGTAGGTCTCGAAGACGTTCTCCGATGCGTAGCGGGGGAGTTGTCCGTCACCCACCAGCACGCCCAGTCCGCCGGCCGCGAGAAAGCCGCTGTGGGCGCCCGAGATCTGGTTGATCGCGCCCGCAATGCCGAGGCGGTCGTCCGGCCGCGCCCACGCCGTGCCCTTGATCGAAAGGCCGAGCGAGAGGCTGGTGTCGATGTCCGTGAAAGCGCCTATCTCGCTGCGTCCGTCGTTCCAGCTGAAGCGGCCGAACAGGCCGATATCGTCGGTAAGCTGCTGCTGCAGGTTGAGATAGAAGCCGTACTTGGTGCGGGTCTGGCGGGTCCAGGCGATGGTGTCGTTGGCGTCGAGCCCGGGGTTGATGGCGGCGAGCAGCACCGCCTGGTCGTATGAGCCGGCGTAGGTGCTGGTGAGCCAGCTGCCGAAGCGCAGCACGCCCGGCCGGTCGTAGGGCCGGAAGCGCAGCTCGAGTTCCCCGACGTAGCCGCCGCGCGTGAACAGGTTCAGGTCGAAGGTGTTGGCATTGGGCTGGTTGCCGACCAGAAAATAGCCTGCGCGCGCCGCCCAACGCGGCTGGTTGAGCTCGGCCACGACCCCCCAGGTGAGGCCGAGCCTGTCGGCCGGATAGTCGAAGGCGCCCGACGCCCAGATCGACCAGTTGAGGAAATCGATCCGCGGATCCTCGGCATAGTCGTTGCCGTCGAACAGGTCGTGCACCGAGAACTTGCCGATCTGCAGCGTCACCCGCGAGACGTCCTTGGTGCCGGAAAGCTGGCCGTACTCGCTGGGCACCGTCTCGGTCTCGCCGCCGAGCCCGATCTCCTGGCGCAGGAACAATCGCGAGGTATTGTAGCGCGGATAGGGGAAGTTCGACTTCTGCGCCTCGCCGTTGGGATAGCCCGCGGCGCCGGTTGTGTTGGCGACGCCGAAGCCCTGCAACAGCTCGGGATTGTAGTAGAGCTCCCCGCCTTGCCACAGGCGCATGCCGAGGAATGCCGACACCGTCCACGTTTCGCGGCTCTGGCCCAGCATGGGCAGGCTGTTGGGTCCGTCGTAGGGCGCGCTGAACGGTGGGTAGCCCTGGTAGATGAAGGTGGTCTGGCCGTGCAGTTCCCAGGTCCCGGGACCGCGATCGCTGCGCTCGTCCTCCTGCCTTCCGTCGGATGCGCCGAACCTGTAGTTCAGGCCGACGCGGAATCGATGCAGGTCGTATTGCGAATCGTAGCGCGCCGGAGCCGAGGCGAAGGTGAATCCCCCGAGCCCGAGGTTGGTGTAGAGATATTCCGCGCGTGCCGACCATCGGGGATCCAGCCGGTAGTCGACCCCGCCGCCGAGCACCCAGCCCAGGCGGACGTTGCTCGGTTGGGCATCCTCGTTGCCGGTCGTGAGGTCGGTGCGGGAAATCCGAGTGCTTGCCCAGGCGATGCCGCCCGTCGCGAACGGCGTCCATCGACCGATGTCGTAGCCCACCCGGCCGCGCAGGGTCGCGAGATACTCGAGCTGCTCGTTGGCCGTGCCGTTCGCGGTGCCGCGGTAGGACAGGACTTGCGCGAGGTCCTCGGCGCTCGGGAACGACATGTCGAGTTCGACGCCCAGCATCAGCCGGGACGCGAAGCGGTGCTCGTAGCCTGCCTGCACGCCGCCAAAGAAGGCGCCGTAGGGACTCGTGCCGCCCGACGAGGAGATGCCCGTCGGATCGGACAAGGTGGCATTGGCGTTGCCGAACATGTAGCCGACATGGCCGCCGAAGTAGAAGCCGGAGGCGGGCGACGGGTCACCGGCGACCGCCGGCAGGGGCGCCAGCATTGCCAGGATGAAGACGGCGAGCCTCGTGATCGGGCGAAGTCTGCTGCTGGAGAGTTCACCCATCTCGTCGTCGCTCGGGGTCCTTCATTGCCGTCCGCCGTAATTCTTAGCGCACGCCGATCGGTACTTCGATCCTCTTGTCGCCGCGTCCCGTTGCCATTGCGTGATCGTTGGTCCGCGAAAGCGAACCGTCGCGGCACCCTTCCCGGGAAGGCCGGGAAGGTTTGCAGTCGTACGGCAACGGCCTCGCTTTGCCGGGTTCGCGGACATCCCGCCCTCGCGGTCCCCGCGAAGGCGCGGCTATTCCTGCATCAGGGTCTGCACGTGCGTGGCAACCGCTTCGGCCAGGGCGTCGAGGTCGTAGCCGCCTTCGAGCACCGAGACCACGCGACCCTGGCTGTGGCGGTCGGCGATGGCGAGAAACTCGCCGGTCAGCCAGATGAAATCCTCGGTCTCGACCTCGAGCTGGGCCAGCGGATCGGCGGCATGGGCGTCGAAGCCGGCCGAGACGATGACGAGTTCCGGCGCGAAGCGATTGAGCGCTGGCAGGATGCGCTCGGCCCAGGCGGCGCGGAACTCCCCGCTGCCGGCGCCGGCCGGCAGCGGGACGTTGACCACGTTGTTGGCCACGCCGTGCTCGCGCGGCGAACCGGTACCGGGATAGAGCGGATACTGGTGCGTCGATGCGTAGAAGAGGTTGCGGTCGGGCTCGACGACGGCCTGCGTGCCCTGGCCATGATGGACGTCGAAGTCGAGGATGGCGACGCGCTCGATGCCGTAGCGCGCCTGGGCGTGGCGCGCCGCCACCGCGACGTTGTTGAACAGGCAGAAGCCGCCGGGGATGGCGGGCGACGCATGATGGCCGGGCGGACGGACCGCGGCGAAGGCGGTGCGCACCTGGCCCTGCATCACGGCGTCGACACAGGTCACGGCGGCGCCGGCCGCGCGCTGCACGGCTTCGGCGCTGCCCTCGCTCATCACCGTGTCGCCGTCGATATGGACGTGCTCGCCGGGGCCGGGGCGAACGCCGAGGATGGCCTCGACGTAGTCCTGCGGATGCACCCGAGTCAGCTCCTCGAGCGAGGCGACCGGGGCGGGCACGCGGGCCAGCTCGGCAAAGGCCGGATCGTCGAGGGCGGCCAGCACGGCGCGCAGGCGGTCGGGGCGCTCGGGATGGTAGGGGCCGGTGTCGTGCTCGAGGAATGACGGATGGCTGACCAGGAGAGTCGTCATGTGGGCGCCTCTAGAATTTGGCCATCAGTCGGCCACTGAAGAAATGCGCCGGGCCGCGGACCGCATTGTAGGCAGGGTTGCCAAGGTACTGGTAGTCCGCCGTGACGAAAACGCCCTTGGCGAGCTTCAGCGAATAGTAGGCCTCGGCGACGTACTCCGGAGCGTAGGTGAGGGCGCCGTCGCCCACGGTCAGGCCGAGTCCGCCCGCTGCCAGGTAGGCGGCATGGCTCGCCGAGATCGAGTTGATGGCGCCGCCGATGCCCACCGTGTCGCTGGGCCGGTTCCACAGATCGCCCTTGATGCTCACGCCGGCCGATATGCTGCCGTCGATGTCGGTGAAGGCCAGGATCTCGCTGCGGCCGTCGTTCCAGCTGAAACGGGCGAAGGCGCCGATCGAATCGGTGATCTCCTGGTCGATGCTGAAGTAGAGGCCGTACTTGGTGCGGGTCTGGCGTGTCAGCGGGATGGTGTCGTTGGCGGTGACACTGGGATTGACGTTGGCCAGCGCCACGGCGTCGGCGTAACCGCCGGCGAAGGCGCTGGTCGCCCAGACTCCGAACCGCGTCGCGCCGGGCCGGTCGAACGGGCCATAGCGAAGCTCCAGCTCGCCGACCACGCCGTTGCGTGACAGCACGGCGAGGTCGTAGACGTCGGTGCCGGTCTGGTTGGCGACCAGGAACAGCCCGCCGCGCACCGCCCAGTCGGGCTGGTTCAACTCGGCGGTGATGCCCCAGGTGAAGCCGACGCTGTCGGCCGGGTAGTCGAAGGCGGCCGCCGACCACATCGCCCAGTTGAGGAAATCGACGCGCGGGTCGTTGGCGTACCTGTTGTTGTCGAAGACGTCCTGCACGGCGAACTTGCCGGCCTGCACGGTGATGCGCGAGATGTCGCGCTCGCCGCCGAGCTGGCCCAGGTCGCTTTCGACCGTCTCGCGCTCGCCGCCCAACCCGAAGGTCTGGCGCAGGAACAGGCGCGAGGTGTTGTAGCGCGGATAGGGGAAGGCGCGCTGCGCCTCGCCGTTGGGGAAGCCGCCGGCACCGGTGGTCAGCGCGACGCCGTAGCCCTGCAGCAGTTCGGGGTTGTAGTAGAACTCGGCCCCTTCCCACAGGCGTATGCCGAGGAAGCCCGACGTTCCCCACGTCTGGCGGCTCTGGCCGACGGCCGGCAGGCTGTTGGTCCCGTCATACGGGGCGTTGATCGGCGGATAGCCCTGGAAGACGAACACGGTCTGGCCGCGGAACTCGAAGCTGCCCGGGCCGCGTTCGTCCCGCTTGGTCTTCTTCTCCTCGACCTCGCCGAAGCGGTAGTTGAGTCCCAGCCGCACGCGATGCAGGTCGTATTGCGTGTCGTAGCGCGACGGGAAGGAGGCGAAGGCGAAGCCGGAAAGATTGAAGTTGGTGTAGAGATACTCGGCGCGCGCCGACCAGCGCGAATCGAGGCGCCAGTCCAGGCCGGCGCCCGCCGCCCAGCCGACGCGGATGTTGGACGGGTTGGCGTCCTCGTTGCCGGTCGTGAGGTCGATGCGCGAGTAGCGCGTGCTCATCCAGGCGATGCCGCCCGTGAGGTAGGGCGTCCAGGCGCCGATGTCGTAGCCGACACGCCCGCGCAACGAAGCCAGGAATTCGTACTCCTCGCCGGCATAGCCGGTCGGGGTCGCCCGGTACGACAGGACCTTCGAGGCGTCCTCGTAGTTGGGGAAGGAGATGTCGGCCTCGATGCCCAGCAGCAGGCGCGAGGGGAAGACATACTCCCAACCGGCCTGCACGCCGCCGAACAGCGCGCTGTACGGGTTGGTGGCGCTCTGCGAGCCGATGCCGATGGGGTCGCTCAGCGTGGCCGAGGCGGTGCCGAACATGAAACCGACATGGGCGCCGGCGTAGAAGGAGCCGCCGCTGCGGCGGTTGTCGTCGGTCTGCGCCACGGCCGGCGGCACGGGCTGCACCGCCGCGATCAGGGTGGCGATCGCAAGGCCCCGCGCTGTCCTTGCAAAGCTCGTCATCGACCCCACCTCTACCTTGAGCGGGTGTGCAAAGCGACGATATAAGATGCGATGACGCCGCCGGAGAAGCCATTTCATGATGCGTAGATTGTTGGCCGTGGTCCTTTCACTCGCCGGAGGCGAGGTGGCGGCGCAGGAGACCAGTTTCCTGCTGATCAATGGGACGGCCTATCCGATCAGCCAGCTGGCGGTGTCCGAAACCGACTTCAATTTCTGGACGCCTAACGTCCTGCATCCGCCGCCGATCAAGGCGGGCGAGCGCCGCCAGGTGAAGTTCAATGCGCCGACGACCTACTGCCAGGCCGACCTTCAGGTCGGATTCGCCGATGGCGGCCAGCCGGCGGTGTGGCGCAACCTCAATCTCTGCACGCTGAGCAAGATCAAGCTGGCCTACGACCGCATGACGGGCATGACGACCGCGAGCTACGACGACTGACCATGGCGAACGACACGGGTCTCAACTTCCTGCGAGAGGCGCCGCCATCCGGTGGCGGGCCCGACTTTGCCTTCGACAACAGCTACGCCCGGCTGCCCGAACGCTTCTATGCCCGGCTCGATCCGACGCCGGTGTCGGCGCCGCGCCTGCTCAAGCTCAACGAGGCGTTGGCTCGCGAGCTAAACCTCGATCCCGAGATGCTGGCGACGCCGCCGGCCGTAGAAGTCCTGGCCGGCAACCGCATCGCCATCGGCTCCCAGCCGATCGCGCTCGCCTATGCCGGTCACCAGTTCGGCAACTTCGTGCCCCAGCTCGGCGACGGCCGCGCCATCCTGCTCGGCGAAGTCGTCGATCGCGCTGGGGTGCGGCGCGACATCCAGCTCAAGGGCTCCGGCCCGACTCCGTTCTCGCGCCGCGGCGACGGCCGCGCCGCCCTGGGGCCGGTGCTGCGCGAATACATCGTCAGCGAAGCGATGGCCGCGCTGGGCATTCCGACCACGCGCTCGCTCGCAGCGGTCGCCACCGGCGAGCCGGTGGTGCGCGAGACCGTGCTGCCGGGCGCGGTGCTGACTCGCGTCGCGTCGAGCCACGTCCGCGTCGGCACCTTCCAGTTCTTCGCCGCGCGCGGCGACGGCGAGGCGCTGCGCCTGCTGGCCGATCATGTCATCGACCGGCACTACCCCGATGCGCGCGCCGAGACCAATCCCTATGTCGCCTTGTTCGATCGGGTGATCGCCCGGCAGGCCGAGCTGGTGGCGCGCTGGATGCTGGTGGGCTTCATCCACGGCGTCATGAATACCGACAACTGCTCGATCGCCGGCGAGACGATCGACTACGGCCCCTGCGCCTTCCTGGACATCTACAAGCCCGACACGGTGTTCAGCTCGATCGACCACGGCGGCCGCTACGCCTATGTGAACCAGCCGCGCATCGCCCACTGGAACCTGGCGCGCTTTGGCGAGACCCTGCTGCCGCTGTTCGACGAGGATTCCGACAAGGCGCTGGCGATCGCCAACGAAGTGCTCGCCAACTTCCAGGGCCGCTATGGCCAGGCGCTGATGGCCGGGATGCGGCGCAAGCTCGGCCTTTCAACCGAGGACGAAGGCGACGCCGCCCTGGCGCAGGACCTGCTGAACGCCATGGCCGAGGCCGGCGCCGACTTCACCAAGACGTTCCGCGCGCTCGATCCGGAAAGCGACGACAAGGCGCGGGCGCTGTTCGCCGACCCCGCCACATACGATGCCTGGGCCGGGCGCTGGCGCGAGCGTCTGGCGCGCGAACCGCAGGACGGCGCTCGGCGCCGCGCCGCGATGCAGTCGGTCAATCCGGTCTACATCCCGCGCAATCACCGGGTCGAGGCGGTGCTGGCCGCGGCGATCGAGCACGACGATTACGGACCGTTCGAGGAATTCCTGGAGGTGTTGGCTCGGCCCTTCGAAGAGCGCGCCGAGTTCGCCGACTACGCCGAGCCGGCGTCGACCGGCCAAGGCGTCTATCGCACCTTCTGCGGTACATGAAGCGCCGCTGACAGGCGGCCGAGTTCCTGCTCGCCGCGAGGCAGGCCGAAGCGGATCCAGGTCGGCTCGTGCCCGAACGCACGCACATGGATTCCCTGTCGTGCCAGCGCCTCGACTTTTTCAGCCGCCGCGCGATGGCTCGCCAGCCTGAACAGCGGCGTGCCGCCCAGGACGTTGAATCCGGCCGAGACCAGCAGCGCATCGAGCTTGCGCCCATCGCCGGCGAGTCGATCCGACGTCGCCTGCAGCCACGCATCGTCGGCCAGCGCGCCGGCGCCGATCGAGAGCGCGGGGCCGGACACCGACCACGGCCCGAGCTCCTCGCGCAGGCGCTGGGCGAGCGGCGGCGGCGCGATGGCGAAGCCCAGCCTCAGGCCCGCCAGGCCATAGACCTTGCCGAACGAGCGCAGGACGATGGCGTTGTCCGGCAGGTCGCCGGCAAGGCTCGCCCCGATCGGCAGCAGGTCGATGAAGGCCTCATCGACGACCAGCAGCCTGGCGCTGACGGCGCGCAACGCGTCGGGAGACGACAGCCGTCCGGTCGGATTGTCCGGATTGACCACGACCACGACCTCGGCGTCCGCCGCATCGAGGCCGGTGACGACGGCGACGTCGTGACCGTGCCGGCGCCAGTTGAGCTCGTGCTCTCCATAGGTCGGCCCGACGATGGCCACGCGAGAACGCGCGACCAGCCGCGGCAGCATCTGGATCAGCGCCTGCGTCCCCGGAGCGGCGACGAGCTGGCCGGGCTGGCAGCGATAGCGTCGGGCGGCGGCCCCGATCAGCGCCGACTCCTCGTCATGTGACGGCAGGCGCGACCACGCATCGGTCGGCAGTTCGCCGACGGGATAGGGCAGGGGATTGATACCGGTCGACAGGTCGATCCACGGCTGCGGCGCCTCGGGATGGAGCCGACGGACATCGCCGAGATCGCCGCCGTGGGCGACGGTCTTGCCGATTGGCACGCCTGTGATAGGCACATCCTGCATGTTCGCCGACCTCGCCCTCGTTGCCCTCGCGACCGAAGCGATGATCGGATATCCCAACGCCGCATATCGCCTGGTCGGCCATCCCGTGACCTGGATCGGCCGCCTCATAACATGGTGCGACGACACCTGGAATTCAGCGGCGCGATCGTCGCGTGCGCGGCGGGTCTCCGGCGTGGCGACGCTGCTGCTGTTGCTGCTGGTCTCGTTGCTGGCGGGTGCGGCGATCATGGCTCTTCTCGATCGCCTGTTCCCGACCCTCGTCGCGCTCGTCCTGTCGGGCGTCGCGGCCAGCACCCTGCTGGCGCAGCGCAGCCTCGATGCGCACGTGCTGGCCGTGGCCAAGGGGCTCGAAACGGAAGGCCTGGCTGGCGGTCGCGCGGCCGTCTCCCATATCGTCGGCCGCGACACCGCGGAGCTCGACGAAGCGGCGGTGTGCCGCGCCGCGATCGAGAGCCTGGCCGAGAATTTCTCCGACGGCGTCGTGGCGCCTCTGTTCTGGATGGTGGTGGGGGGCCTGCCCGGCGCGCTCGCCTACAAGGCGATCAACACCGCCGACAGCATGATCGGCCACAGAAGCGAGCGCCACGAGGCCTTCGGCTGGGCCTCGGCGCGCTGCGACGACCTCGTGAACCTGCCGGCGTCGCGTCTCTCCGCGCTTTGGCTGACGCTGGCCGCCATTCCGCTCGGCCTGTCGCCGCGTGGCGCGCTGCGGACGATCCGGCGCGACGCGGGCCACCATCGCTCGCCCAATGCCGGCTGGCCGGAAGCGGCGATGGCGGGTGCGCTCGGCATCCGGCTCTCCGGACCGCGCATCTATGACGGGGTGCCGGTCGACGAACGCTGGGTGGGTGAAGGCAACAGCGAGCTCATGGCCAAGGATATTCGCGCTGCGCTCAAGCTTTATCGCGCGGCCTGTGGGCTGCAGATCGCGGTGCTGGTCCTGATCGTGTTCAGCCTGTGGGCTTGAGCGTGGGTTCGCGCGCCAGCGTCAGCAGCCGGTCGCAATCGAGGTGCTTCTCGAGATGGTCGGCGAGCAGGTCGAGCGTGACGTCGACATCGGCCTCGTAGTCGAAGCCGCTGGCGCGACCGCCGATCAGCCTCAGCCAGCGCTGTCGCTGTCTGTCGTCGGCCAGCAGGCCGTGGATGTAGCACCCGGCCACGCGGCCATCGCTGCTCACCGCGCCGTCGGTCTTGCCGGAGCCGAGGCTGAGCAGCGGCCGCAGCGCTCCGGTCGTACGGCCGACATGCATCTCGTAGCCCTTGAACGGCACGGCCCCATCGGTGGTCTCGCCACTCACCTCGACCAGCACCTTGTCGCCTTCGAGCACCGTGTCGACATCGAACAGGCCGAGTCCCTCCACCGTCTGCGGCGGCCCTTCGATGCCGTGCGGATCGGCGATGGTGCGGCCGAGCATCTGATAGCCGCCGCAGATGCCAAGCACGAAGCCGCCGCGACGCAGATGTGCCCTGAGGTCGATGTCCCAGCCGAACTCCCGCAACGCAGCGAGATCGGCGATGGTCGACTTGGAGCCGGGCAGGATGACCAGGCGGGCATCGCCCGGCACCGGCTTGTGCGGGCCGACGAAGACGAGGTCGACGCCGGGGTCGAGCCGCAGCGGGTCGAAATCGTCGAAGTTGGCGATGCGAGGATAGACGAGGACGGCGATTCGAACCCGGCCGTCAGCTTTACCGACCTTAATGTCCTGCAGGACGACGGCATCCTCGGCGGGCAGACGATGTGCCTGGTCGAAATAGGGCACCAACCCGAGCGCGCGCCAGCCGGTGCGCTCGTTCACCGCCCTCATGCCGTCGTCGAACAGGGCGGGATCGCCGCGGAACCGATTGACGATGAAGCCGACGATCATCGCGGCATCGGCCGGATCGATCACCGCCTTGGTGCCGACCAGGCTCGCGATCACGCCGCCGCGGTCGATGTCGCCCACCAGCACGACAGGCACGTCGGCCGCGCGTGCAAAGCCCATGTTGGCGATGTCGCTCTTGCGCAGATTGATCTCGGAAGCCGAACCGGCGCCTTCGATCAGCACGAGATCGCATTCGCTCGCGAGCCGCCCGAAGCTGTCGAGGACCGCGCCCAGGAGCTTGGGCTTCAGGCCCTGGTATTCGCGGGCGCGGGCGTTGCCCAGAACCTTGCCTTGCACGACCACCTGCGCGCCGACGTCGCTCTGGGGTTTCAACAACACCGGGTTCATGTGGACGCTGGGCGGTACGCGCGCCGCGCGCGCCTGCAGGGCCTGGGCGCGACCGATCTCGCCGCCGTCGGCGGTGACGGCGGCGTTGTTCGACATGTTCTGCGGCTTGAATGGCCGCACGCGAAGTCCGCGCCGCGTGAAGGCGCGCGTCAGTCCGGCAACCAGCAACGACTTGCCGACATCCGACCCCGTGCCCTGGAGCATGATGGCGCGGGCGGTCATCAGAACTCGATGCCCTCCTGCGCCTTCACGCCGGCTGCGAAGTGATGCTTCACCAGGCTCATCTCGGTCACCAGGTCGGCGGCCTCGATCAGCTCGGGCTTGGCGTTGCGCCCGGTGACCACGACATGCTGGTCGGCGCGCTTGGCCTTCAGGGCGGTGACGACGTCGGCGATGGGGAGATGGTCGTAGCGCAGCGCGATGTTGAGCTCGTCGAGCACGACCAGCCTGATCTCCGGATTCGCCATGAGCTCGCGCGCCTTGGCCCAGGCACGCTCGGCGGCGGCGACGTCGCGCGCGCGATCCTGTGTCTCCCAAGTGAAGCCCTCGCCCAGAGTGTGCCATTCGATCTGGTCGCCGAACCGCTCCAGCGCGGCGCGCTCGCCGGTCTGCCAGGCGCCCTTGCCGAACTGGACCACGCCGCATCTGAAGCCGCGTCCCAGCGCGCGCAGCAGAAGGCCCCAGGCTGCCGTCGATTTGCCCTTGCCCTTGCCGGTGTGGACGATCAACAGGCCCTTCTCGACGGTCTTGGCCGAAACCTCGGCGTCCTGTGCGGCCTTGCGGTTGGCCATTTTCGCCTTGTGGCGGCGGGCTTCGTCGGTTTCCGTGGTCATGCCCGCACAATACTGCAGCCCCAAGCGCGACCGAAATGCCGTTGACGGGCCTTCTCCGCCGACCGTATCAAGCGGGCGACGGTGCCCCTCAGGGGGATCAAAAGGGAACGCGGTCGGCTTTCGGGCCTCAATCCGCGGCTGCCCCCGCAACTGTAGTCGGCAAGCCGACGGCCAGGATACCACTGGGAAACCGGGAAGGTGGCCGAAGGCAAGGACCCGAGAGCCAGGAAACCTGCCGTCACGTGGTGCATTCGGGCTGCCGGCGGGGCAGCCAAGGAGGTCTGAGATGGCGAATACGACGGCTTCTGTCGTCCCTACGGCAGAACGAAGCGAAGCGCGACGAGCGGCAACCGCTGCCCTGCTTCTCGGCCTCGGCTTGGTGCTGCTGATGGGCTTTGCTGGTCCTCAGCTCATCCACAACGCAGCGCACGACACGCGGCATAGCCTGAGCTTCCCCTGCCACTGACACGGCCGGGGCGATGCTTTCCCGCGTGCTGTGGGTCGGCCTTCTGGCCGGCATCGTGGCTGGCCTGCTGATCGCGATCCTGCAGCAGGTCACGACCACGCCTCTCATTCTTCTCGCCGAGACCTACGAGGAGAAGAGCGCGGCTGCGCCCGCCGCGCCGGCGGCGAAGGCGCACGACCACGACGTGCACGAGCACGGCTGGAGCCCCGGCGCGGGCCTGTCGCGCTTCTTCTTCACGGCCGCCACGACGATCGCGACGGCCATCGGTATCTCTTTCCTGCTGATTGCCGGAATGATCTTCGCGGGCGATGCCATCGAGGAACGCCGCGCGCTCGCCTGGGGGATCGCAGGCTTCGTGGCGACGGGCCTCGCACCTGCCGCCGGCCTTGCGCCCGAGTTGCCGGGCAGCGCCTCGGGCGAACTGCTTGCCCGCCAGGTCTGGTGGATCGGGACGGCGGCCGCAACGGCGGTGGCGCTGTGGGGCTTCCTGCGCATGGAACATCCGGCGGTACGGCTCGGCGCCATCGTGTTGCTGCTCGCGCCACACGTCATCGGCGCGCCGCATGCGCATGCCTTCGAAAGCAAGGTGCCGGCCGAGGTCGCCGCGCAGTTCGCCGCGCTGTCGCTTGTCGTCCAGGGTGTGTTGTGGATGCTGGCCGGTATCGTCGTCGGCCTGTTCTGGCCGTGGTTCGAGCCGCACCCGGCGCGCCAGCCCGCCTCACTATGACGACGACCATTCTCTACGTCTGCATCACCTGCCGCGGCACGCCGGCAGCAGCGTTCGATGCGCCCGCCGCCCTTCGGCCGGGCGCGCGCCTTCTGGCGGCCGTGGAACGGCACCTCGCCGACGTCGACAACGAGGGGATCGAGGTGGTGCCGGCCAACTGCCTGTCGAACTGCCCGCGTGGCTGCAGCGCGGCCGTGGCCGGGTCGGGCAAGTGGACCTACGTGATCGGCGATCTCGATCCGGATCGGCACGCGGGCGATATCGTCGATTTCGCCCGGCTGCATCAGGCGCATGAACAGGGCGTACCGGAGTGGCGCGACCGGCCCGAGCATGTCCGCAAGCACACCATCGCCCGCGTGCCGCCGGTGAAACCCGCCGCCCCCTCTCAGGAGCAGTCATGAGCGTCGCCAAGGTTCCCTGCACGATCGTCACCGGCTTCCTCGGTGCCGGCAAGACGACGCTGGTTCGCCACGTGCTCGAGAATGCCGACGGCCGGCGGCTCGCCGTCATCGTCAACGAGTTCGGCGACGTCGGCATCGACGGCGAGATCCTGAAGAGCTGCGGCGTCGAGAGCTGCCCCGAGGACGCGATCGTCGAGCTGGCCAATGGCTGCCTGTGCTGCACGGTGGCCGACGATTTCGTGCCCGCGCTGAAGGGCCTTCTGGACCGGCCGTCGCCGCCCGAGCACATCGTCATCGAGACCTCCGGCCTGGCGCTGCCCAAGCCTCTGGTGAAGGCCTTCAACTGGCCCGAGATCGCCTCGCGCGTGACGGTCGACGGCGTGGTCGCCGTGGTCGACGGAGCGGCGGTCGCAGCCGGTCGATTCGCCGACGATCCGCAAGCCGTCGCCAGACAGCGCGCCGAGGATGCCTCCCTCGACCACGACAATCCGCTGGAAGAGGTGTTCGAGGATCAGCTCCTCTGCGCCGACCTGGTGATCCTGAACAAGTCCGACCTGATCTCGCGCGACGAGCGCCGCACTGTCGCCGACGAGATCGCCAGGACCCTGCCGCGCGCGGTGAAGGTCGTGGAGACCGAGAACGGAAAGGTGCCGGTCACGGTGCTGCTCGGCTTGGGCGCCGAGGCAGAATCAGATCTCGCCAGCCGTCCCTCGCACCACGACCTCGAGGGCGAGCACGACCACGAGGATTTCGACACGTTCATCGTCGACCTGCCGGTCTTCGACAGGCCGCAACAACTGGTCGATCGGCTGGTCAAGGCGGCCGAAGCGCATGACGTCCTGCGCATGAAGGGCTTCGCCGACATCGCCGGCAAGCCGATGCGCCTTCTGGTACAGGCCGTCGGCTCGCGCGTGCAGCACCACTACGACCGCAAATGGCCGGCAGGCGAGCGCCGCGGCCGGCTGGTGGTGATCGCGGAAAAGGGCTTCGACCGGAACGTGATCGCGGAGCTGATCCGGGGATAGCTCATGCATGTCCTGGCGACCGAGCTCGCGACGCTGGAGGAGGCCGATGTCGCCGTCGACCTCGGCCAGTCCCCGGCTGACATCGTCGTGCTCTCCTTCTCCGACAGCGATCTTTCCGCCCTTGCCGCCGCGTGGCGGCAGGAGGCCGATGTCCTGCCGACGATGCGGCTCGCCAGCCTGAAGCGGCTGAAGCATCCGATGTCTGTCGATCTCTATGTCGAGAGCGTGGTGGCCAAAGCGCGCATGATCGTCGTGCGCTGCCTGGGCGGCCTGGACTACTGGCGCTACGGCCTCGACCACATCGCCGACGTCGCGCGCGAACGCGGCATCCTGTTCGCGGCCCTGCCGGGCGACGATCGCGCCGATCCGCGGCTTGCCTCGGTCTCGACGCTGGCCGCCGGTCCCCTGGCGACCCTCGACCGTTTCTTCCGCGAAGGCGGCGCCGAGAACCTGAGGCAGGCGTTGCGCTATGTCGGCACGCTGCTCGGCCGCGATCTCGACTGGTCGCCGCCGGTACCGGTCGGCCCGGTCACCGTGCTCGGCGGTGTCGAGCCGGGCCGTCCCGTGGCGCTGGTCGTCTTCTATCGAGCCAATCTCATGGCGGCGGACACCGCGCCGGTAACGGCGTTGATGGAGGCGCTCGGTCGCCGGGGCTTGGCACCGCTCGCCGTGGCGGTGAACAGCTTGAAGGATCCGATGGCCGCGCCCGGGCTGAAGGCGCTGATCGCAGCGCACAGGCCGGCCGTCATCCTCAACACCACCGCCTTCTCGGCCATGGCCGAGGACGACACGACGGTGCTCGACGAGGCCGACTCAGCCGTCCTGCAGGTCGTTCTGTCGGGCAGCCCGCGCGCCGCCTGGGAAGGGTCGCAGCGTGGCCTGTCGCCGGCCGACCTCGCCATGAACGTCGTGCTGCCCGAGCTCGATGGCAGGCTGCTGACCCGCGCGGTCTCCTTCAAGACGGAAACGCAGGTCGATGCGCGCCTCGAGTTCGCCAGCGTGTGTCACGAGCCCGCCGCCGACCGCATCGACTATGTGGGGCGGCTGGCAGCCGCGTGGGCGCGACTTCGGGTCAAGCCGCGTGCCGAGCGGCGCCTGGCGCTGGTCCTGTCCGACTATCCGGCGCGCGGCGGTCGCACCGGCTATGCCGTCGGCCTCGACACGGCGGCGAGTGCTGCGGCGATACTCAATCACCTCGCGGCCCAGGGCTACGACGCCGGCCGAAGCAACTGGCAGGGCAATGACATCGAGCGGCTTCTGAGGGGCGAGGTCGAGGCCGTCGACGTGCCCGCGGCGCGCTCGCTGTCGCCAGGCTTGCAGAGTCAGCTGATCGACGCCTGGGGCGAGGCCGCCGCCACCTACCGTCTGCCGGTGCTCCGCTGCGGCAAGGTGCTGGTGCTGCTGCAACCCGACCGTGGCCAATTCGGCGGTCAGAGGGGCGGCGATCGCAAGTCGGGCTATCACGACACGAGCTGCCCGCCCGGCCACAGCTACGTCGCCGCCTATGCGTGGTTGCGTGATCGCATCGACGCCCTGATCCATCTCGGCACGCACGGCACCCTGGAATGGCTGCCCGGCAAGGCGCTCGCTCTGTCGAGCGAATGCTGGCCCGAGGTCGTGCTTGGCCCGTTGCCGGTGGTCTACCCTTTTATCGTCAACAATCCGGGCGAGGCAGTGCAGGCCAAGCGCCGGCTCGGCGCCGTCACGATCGGCCATTTGACCCCGCCGCTCAGCAGCGCCGGGCTGCACGGCCCGCTGGCCGAGCTGGAAGGCATCATCGAGGAATATGCCGCGGCCGACGGTCTTGACCGCCGGCGGCTCGCCTTCCTCGAAGCCGAGATCGTCGAGCGCGCCTGGACCAACGGGCTGGCGGCCGACTGCGGCCTGGTCGAAGGCGAGCCCGACCGCCAGGCCATCGCCAAGCTCGACGCCCAGCTCTGCGACATCAAGGAACTCAGCATCCGCGACGGCCTGCACGTCTTCGGGTGCGCGCCCGACGAGGACACGATGCAGCTGCTTGGGGCCGCGACCGGCGCGGAGCCGGCGGTCCGCGCCTCGGCCGAGCGCGAGCGTGCTGCCCTGATCGCCGCTCTCGACGGA
>JAEWIV010000152.1 GCA_023386865.1 Pseudomonadota bacterium | reverse complement strand
TGGTCGTGCCCTTGGCGTCGGTCGCCGTCGCCACGACGCCCGGCACGTCGCCCTTGCTCACGGCATCCTTCAGAAGCTTGTCGGCTGCTGCTTTCATGGCGTTCCTCCTCGGCGTCCGAATCGTTGCGGCCTTCAGCGGCCATCGGACTTCCGTCCCGAACTCTGCTCCGTCTCCGCACCGAGCGCCACATCCGGAGGAAAAGAATGACTGCACGCTTGCTCAGGCTGGCTTGCGGCATCACCGCAGCCGCCCTCGTGCTGACCGGCTGTAACTACAGCGAGGAGGAAAAGTGGTCAGTGTGTTGCGTTCTCTACGTCCGGGCTGACCAAACGGCGAGCGGCGAAGCGCGTACCGTGATCAAATGGCACCAGCAGACCGATTACGACGGCAACGGGACGGGCGGACAGGGTTACTACGGCGAAAGCAAGACGTTCTACAGCAGCAAGGACGACAAGATCAGAGCCGACGTCACCGCCTTCCTCGACGACAATCCTGAAAAGCGTTCGACCGACTATTTCCTCGGCCTGGGAATGACCTGCGGCCCATACGCGACCGCGTCCGGCGGTAGTGGGACGCGCTGCGAGATCGCTCTGCCGGTGGGGGTCACCTGCGGTCCAACCTACAGGTTCCTGCCTGGCACTACTCCCATCCCCGAGCGGCTGAAGAGGCCGCTTGCTGGGGTGTTGCACGTAAACGTCGACCTGCCGACTGGTAGGCCGCTCAAGACCTCATCCCGTGTCGCTCCCGTTCCTGGAGGACAACTATGTCATCGATAGCCGTGAGACAGCATGTCTTCAACGTTGGACACAGTCCCTTTGCGCACAATTACCTCGTCTTTTACGACGACGATGGAAATGTTGTCGGCGAATTTCACGGTCTCGCGCAAACTCCGAATGGTGACTACACCGACTTTGGGCGAAGCAGCGACACTCTGCGCGCCGTGCCATATGATGGCAAGAGATGGTATCGCGACGGGCAGCCGGAGCAAATGCTCTGGCAAGGCTCGTACGACGAAGCGACAGCCAGATGGCAGGCGGCCAGGAATGCACGCGACGAGATCGACCGCAGGGGCCTGACCTACAATCCGCTGGGCGGCGATCTCAATGGCCCGAGGGACTGGGATGCTCCGGTTCCGCCGGTCATGGCGGGCAACAGCAACTCGGTCAATCGCACGCTCGTCGAGGCGATGGGCTTGCGTTTGCCCAGCATGCCCTACATGGCGCCTGGCATCGAGAATCCGCTTCTGCGGCAGCAGGAAACCGAGCAGATCGCCAGGAACAACGGCCTGCCCGTTCCCAAAGGCGGTCTCTTCTGATCAGCCGCCGTACAGATAGTTCGGCAGCCACAGCGTCATGCCGGGCCACAGATACATGATCACCATGCAGACGATGACGATCAGCATGTAGGGCATCATGCCGCCGAAGATCTGGTTCAGCGTGACGTGCGGTGGCGAGACGCCCTTCAGGTAGTAGGCCGACATGGCGACGGGCGGCGACAGGAACGCGGCTTGCAGGTTCACGAACACCAGGCAGCCCCACAGGATGGGGTCGATGTTGTAGTGCTTCAGCAGCGGCAGGAAGATCGGCACGAAGATGATGATGATCTCCGTCCATTCCAGCGGCCAGCCGAGGATGAAGATGATGGCCTGCGACAGGATCATGAACTGAAGCGGTGTGAGGTTGAGCGACAGCGCCCAGCGCTCGACCAGGCCCTGGCCTCCGAGGATGGCGAACACCGCCGAGAACAGCGCCGAGCCCACGAACAGCCCGCACACCATGGCCGTGGTCTTGGCGGTCAGGAACACCGCCTCCTTCGTGCGCTTCCAGTCGAGCGTGCGCGCCTGGAAGGCGAGCAGGAAGGCCCCGGCGGCGCCGACGGCGGCCGATTCGGTGGCCGTGGTGATGCCGAACAGGATCACCGCCAGGACGACGACCGTCAGGATGCCGAGCGGCATCACCGAGGAGCTCAGGAGCTTCAGCACCGTGAAGCGCGCGCCGTCCATGCGCCAGTAGTAGCGGATCAGCCCGAGCAGCGAGACCACGGCGATGCCGCCGAACCAGGCGTAGAAGGCTTCGGGCACGATCTCGGCGGCGGCTTCGGTCGTCTGCGCGGCCTGCCCGAGCGGCTGCAGGCCCGCCGCCTCGGGTGCCTCGATCGACTTCTTGTGGATGACCACGTACCACCAGGTGCCGCCGAAGGTCGCCAGGTAGAGCGCCAGCGGCACCAGGGCCACGCCGAAATTGTAGAGGACGCCGCGATAGCCCAGCCGCTTGCCCTCTTCGGTGAGGTCGCTTGCTTGTTGCGGCGCGAACACGGCCTTCACGAGGCCGACCAGCACGTTGCGCGAATAGGCCGCCTGCAGGCGCTCGATCCAGCCCGGCACCGGCACGCGCGTCTGCTCCTCGGGCAGTTGCGGAGCGACCTTGGGATCGAGCATCGCCCAACCCATGATGTAGACAAGATAGAGCAGGGCGAGGAAGAAGCCCGGGATCATCGCGGCGGCGTAGAGCTTGACCACCGACTGGCCGGCCACCGCGGCATAGACGATGATCATCACCGACGGCGGGATCAGGATGCCGAGCGTGCCGCCGGCGGTGATCACGCCCGAGGCGAGCTTCACGTCGTAGCCCGCGCGCAGCATCGGATTCATGGCGATGACGCCCATCAGCACCACCACCGCGCCGACGAGGCCGCTGGCGATGCCCCAGAAGGTGCAGACCACCAGGGTCGCAACGGCGAGCGCCGCCGGCACGCGGCGGAAGGCGAGCTGGATGGAATAGAACATCTTGTCCACGAGCGCCCCGCGCTCCATCACGTAGCCCATCAACACGAACAGCGGGATGGAGATCAGCACGTCGTTGGTCATGGCGCCGTAGGTGCGCTGGACCATGAGAGCGAACACCTTGTTGTCGGCGAAGGGCTGCCCCGGCACGTAGAAGGCGATGAAGCCGAAGACGATGCCGAGCCCCATCAGTGTAAACGCGGTCGCGAAGCCCATCATGATCACGACCACGATGAGTGCGAGCATCAGCAGCCCGAGGGCGGGATCGCTCATATCTTGTTGTCTCCCGCGCCCATGCCGCGCTGCCGCGCCGCCTCCTCGATCTGCGCGGCGCGGGCGATCGCGGCCTGGCGCGCTTCCTCATCGACATGCTCGCTCTGGGACAGCTGCTCCTCGACGACGTCGATCTCGCTCACGTCCTTCAGGCGCGACGGCCAGACGCCGGTCCTGAGACAGACGATGCAGCGCACCACTTCGGCGAAGCCTTGCAGCAGCACCAGGGCGCCGGCGATCGGGATGATGGTCTTGAAATGGTAGACCGGCGGGCCGTCGGCGGTGACGTTGGAATGCTCGCGGATGCGCCACGAATCGCCGGCATATTCCCAGCCGGCATAGAGCAGGGCGGCAATGCCGGGAAAGAAGAAGACGAAGTAGAGCACCAGGTCGAGCAACGCCTGGGTGCGCGGTCGCATCGAGCTGTAGAGGAAGTCGCCGCGGACGTGGGCGTTCTGCGCCAGCGCATAGGCACCGCACAGCATGAACAGCGAGCCGTAGAGCATGTTGTTGAGGTCGAAGATCCAGGCCGTCGGCGCGTTCAGCAGATAGCGCTTGAAGACCTCCAGGCAGACCACCGCCATCAGGGCGATGATAAGCCAGGCCGCCGCCTTGCCGACCCACGTGCTGATGCCGTCGATGGTGTGAAGAAAGCGCTCGACCGTCATGTCGCCTCACCAGTGACGGCGTCACGCGAACACAGCTCGAATTCCCCTTCCCCGCCAGGGGGAGAGGCCAGGAGAGGGGGCTTCGGCGGCGTGCGCGCCCCCTTCACCCAACCTCTCCCCCTGTCGGGGGAGAGGAGCATGAGTCGCCTGACCCGCACCCTACAGCTTGATCGGCTTGGCCTGCGGGCCGAAGTAGTGGTCGAAGGCCATCTTGCGGCTCACCACCGTGTCCTGCTCCCACTGCGTGGCGCGCTTGGCGAAGGCGATCTGCGACTGGGCGATCTCCTTGAAAAGCGGGTTCTCCGCAGACTTCTTGGCGACCACGTCGTCATAGATCTCGAGCTGGCGCTTCAGCACCGCGTCAGGTGTCTTGTAGAAGCGTACCTTGTCCTTGGTCTGCAGCTCGACATAGTCCTTGGAATAGCGGTCGATCGCCTTCCACTGCATGTCCTGGCTGGCCGCCTCCACGCCGTTGGCGATGATGGCCTTCATCTTGTCGGGCAGCGCGGTGAACTTGTCCTTGTTGAACATGATCTCGAACTGCTCGGCGTTCTGGTGATAGCTCTGCAGCATGCAGATCTTCGAGACGTCGGCGAAGCCCAGGATGCGGTCCGACGAGGCGTTGTTGAACTCTGCCGCATCGAGCAGGCCGCGATCCATGGCCGCCACGATCTCGCCGCCGGGCAGCGCGTTCACCGCCGCGCCCATGCCCTGGAAGACGTCGATCGAGATGCCGACGGTGCGGAACTTCAGACCCTGCAGGTCCTCGGGCTTGGTCACTGGCTTCTTGAACCAGCCGAGCGGCTGGGTCGGCATCGGCCCGTAGGGGAACGACACGACATTGGCGCCGATCGAGGCGTAGAGCTTGTCGAGCAGCTCCTTGCCGCCGCCGTACTTGTGCCAGGCCATCAGCATGTTGGCGTCCATGGCATAGCCCGGACCCGAGCCCCACAAGGCGAGCGCGGTCTGCTTGCCGTAGTGATAGACCAGCACGCCGTGGCCGCCATCCAGCGTGCCCTTGGACACGGCTTCGAGCAGGCCGAAAGCGGGGACGACGGCACCTGCCGGCAGCACCTCGATCTTGAGATCGCCGCCGGTCATGTCGTTGATCTTCTTGGCGAAGTCCTGGGCGTATTCGTGGAAGATGTCCTTCGACGGCCAGGTGCTCTGCCATCGCATGTTGATCGGACCCTGCGCGTGCACGACGGCAGGGGTGGCGACGGCGGCACCGGCGATGGCGGCGCCCTTGATGAACTTGCGGCGCGTGTTGCGCCCTGTCTTGGCTCTATCGGTCATTGTTTGGTTCCCTCCCAAAAGCCGACGGGAGGATGAACCGGCAGTTGAAGCCCTGTCCAGACCTATCGCGAGCCGGTCACCAGGCCGTGACGGTATTGGTGATGGCAAGCGCAAAGGCATAGGCGATCGCCACCTCCTCGAGGCGATCGAAGCGGCCGGCAGCGCCGCCATGACCCGCGCCCATGTTGGTACGCAGCAGGACCGGACCACCGCCCGTCATGCTGGCGCGCAGCCGCGCGATCCATTTAGCCGGCTCCCAGTAGGTGACACGGGGATCGGTCAGCCCGGCCATCGCCAGGATGGCGGGATAGGGCTTGGCTGCCACGTTGTCGTAGGGCGAATAGGAGAGGATGTAGCGGAACGCCGCCTCGTCGGTGATCGGGTTGCCCCATTCGGGCCATTCCGGCGGTGTGAGCGGCAGGGCGTCGTCGAGCATGGTGTTCAGCACGTCGACGAAGGGGACCTCCGAGACGATGCCGGCGAAGAGCTCGCCCGCCCGGTTGGCGACAGCGCCCATCAGCATGCCGCCGGCGCTGCCGCCATGGCCGACGATACGCTTGGGCGCCGTGTAGCGCTCGGCGATCAGCGTGCGCGCGGCCGCGGCGAAATCGTCGAAGGTATTGGTCTTCCTCTCGCGCTTGCCGTCGAGATACCATCCCCAACCTTTGTCCGAGCCGCCGCGGACATGGGCGATGGCGTAGACGAACCCGCGATCGACCAGCGACAGCCGGTTGGCCGAGAACGAGGCCGGCATCGCCGTGCCGTAGGAACCGTAGCCGTAGAGCAGCAGCGGCGCGCGGCCGTCGCGGGCAAAGTCGCGGCGGTGCAGGATCGACACCGGCACGAGCGCACCGTCCTGGGCGGGGCGCCATGATGCGCGTCGTGACGTAGTTGGCCGGGTCGTGGCCCGACGGGATCTGCTGGCGCTTGCGCAGAGTCCGCTGGCGGGTCGCCATGTCGTAGTCGTAGATCTCGGTCGGCGTCGTCATCGACGAATAGGAGAAGCGCAGCTGCGTCGTGTCGTACTCGAAGCCTTCGATGACATCGAGCGAGTAGGCCGTCTCCTCGAAGGCGATGACGTGCTCGCTGCCGTCGGCGAGGTCGCGGACCACGATTGAAGGCAGCGCGTTCTCGCGTTCCACCCGCACGAGATGGCCGGCATAGAGCGACACGCTGATGATGTACGTGCCCGGCCGATGCGGGACAAGCTCGCGCCAATGGCTGCGGTCCGGCGTGGCGAGGGGTGCGACGGCGATCCTGAAGTCGATGGCGCCGCCCTGGTTGGTATGGATGAAGAGCTGATCGCCGCGATCGTGGACGCTGTAGCGCACGCCGGTCTCGCGCGCCGCCACCAGGCGCGGCACGGCATGGGCGTCGCCGAGATCGATCAGCCAGCGCTCGGAGGTCTCCTGGTTGCCCGTGGCGACGACACAGAAGCGGCCCGAGGCGCTTTCCTCGGCGCGCACGAACCAGCCGTTGTCGGGCTCCGCGTAGACCAGGACGTCGGCGCTCTGCGGCGTGCCCAAGCGGTGGCGGTAGATGTGCAGCGGCCGGTGATTGTCGTCGAGGCGGACGTAATAGAAGAACGTCGAATCGAGGCTCCAGACGACGCTGCCGCTGGTCTGATCGACGACGTCGGGCAGGTCGACCCCGGTCTGCCAGTCGCGCACGCGGATGGTGAACAGCTCCGAGCCGCGGACGTCGGCGCTCCATGCTTCGAGGCGGTGATCGGGGGAATGGCGCGTGCCGCCGAAATCGAAGTAGGGCAAGCCCTTGGCCATGGCGTCGCCGTCGAGCAGCACCTGGACCTCGCCGCCGTC
The DNA here is from genome assembly GCA_023386865.1 of Pseudomonadota bacterium. GTDB lineage: Bacteria > Pseudomonadota > Alphaproteobacteria > Reyranellales > Reyranellaceae > Reyranella. The sequence goes on along the minus strand of JAEWIV010000152.1, from coordinate 8,765 downwards.
GCGCGGCATGCGACCGACCGCTTCGTGCTGGCCGCCAGGGTTGAACTTCCAGAGATAGGCGAACGGCCCGTCGGGTTGAGGCACGCTCGAATCGTCTTCCTTGATGCGGCCGCGCATCTCGGCGACCAGCGTTTTCTGCAGCGCCTGCAGGGGGCCGAGAAATGCTTCGGTATGGCGGTTCTCGGCTTCCAGATACGCCCTGATGTCGGGAGCGAGCAGGGCCGGGTTGCGCAGCACTTCCTGCCATTTGGCATCTTTCAGCCAGGCATAGTCGTCAACCACAGTCATGCCATGCAGGGTCCGCCGGGAAGGCCGTCGTGACGCGACTGGAGGCGAGGGTGCGGTCGGTTCGTTGCCAGCAGTCTGCGTATCCATGAACCCAACACTCCAGACCGGCGAGCGGCGTCGGGGGCGGCGCTGCTGACCGGCAGTGAGAATGTGGTCCTCGGAAAGATGCATGCAACGCTGACAGCGGTTGAGCGGGGCCACAACTTAAGTGCTTGACATAGGGCACTGTAGTTATTATAGGGAATATCTTCGCGGTGTTGCCGACGCCTTAGTGTGCACACATTGAACAAATACTATCCAAAGTTGCAATGCAGGAAGACGCATGCGAGCGCTTGCATACAAATCTTTCCTTGTCTTTTCCGGCTTAATGCTGGTGCTCGCCGTCATTGCGATGCTTCTGGACTGGGAACCCGAAGATGCGCAGATGTTCGATCCATCTGATCTTGCAAAGATGCAGATCGGCGACGTTGTTCGTCTTCGTGATCTTCTGAAGGAATCAGCTGAAAAGGTCTGCTTTCTCTCTCCCTATCAAGACAGATTGAAGAAAGAAGAGCTTCTGAGCCGGCAGGTGAATGCCCACTTGGACGCGATCGGTTTGCGGTTGGAAGATGGTGGCTTCGCACTGGTTTTCGTCAAAGGCGACAAGGTTAGCGTGCAGCGTCCCGGACGAGGTTTGAACCCGATCGCCACCTGGCATCCTTGGAATCAGGAGATCTCGAGGATTTTCATGCCGTTTGGGTGCACGACTATCGACAGAGCTCTCGTCATTAAGTCTTCCAGCGGCCATCTGCTATTCGGAGAAAGACGATGAACACCTTGGACGATCTGTACAGGCGCTACAGCAAGTTGGCCCGTCGGTATACTCCATTCGATCGACATAATTCGGAGGCCGACTACTACGCCCAGCTATACGGTCTCGATCCGAAAACGCAAAAGGACCTGGCCTGGGATGCGTTCAGGCACGCCTATGCAAGCGCGGCAATGAGAAGGGATTACGGTTGGTTGGTGGCAAAATTTTCCGGTGATCTACATGAGGCTCGTGGCGACCAAGGACCCGATCCACAGCACAGCTATGCCAAACACATGGACCGATGGAACAATGCCGTCGGCCGTGATCTTGCCGTTGGTGCAGCAGACAAGGATGAAATCGCGCAACGCGTCCATGACGCCTTGAAAAGAGGCGACCTTGTCCTCGATCCGTCTCAGGATGCCCGTTACTACGCCGGCAGTCCGATCGTCGCGTCAGTGCAGGACTTCTATCCGCGAGGCATCTATCGAGACCCGCTGCCGGATCATCTCGGTCCTCGGCCCGACAACTGGAGACCAGAAGATCATCCACCGTCCGTCGAGGAGATCGAGCAGATTCGCCGAGGCGGCGGCATGCCCAAGGGAGGCTTGTTCTAGTTCGGATGCCTAGGTGACGTGCCCGAACAGCAATCGTCCGCTCTATGCGTAGTTGCCGCGCACCGCACCGCGGCCATTGCTCTTTCCGTTCGCCTTGCTCTTGGCTCGCACGAGCGCCGGCGCCGGCTTCGCCGCCGCCTTTTTCGGCTTGCTGCGCAGGAGCTTGCGCATCTCGGCGCCCTTGGTGTCCCACCAGTCCGCCAGGATGCGCACGTCCCAACCGATGCAGAAATGCCTTACGCCCATCTCGAGATAGCGCTGGGCCTGGCTGGGATCGCGCAGCTCGACGCGCGGGTGCAGGCCCTTCTTGAGCGCGGTCTGGATGGTCTTGGTCTCGGCGGCCAGCACGTCGGGATGGCTGTACTGCGCAGTCTTGCCGATGCTCATGGAGAAGTCCGAGGCGCCGAACTGCACCATGTCGATGCCCGGCACCGACAGGATGGCGTCGAGATCGTCCACGCACGACTTCTTCTCGACCATGATGGCGATGACGACGTCGTTCAGCGCGTCGACGTAGGCGGGAGAGCCGCCCTGGCGCACCGTGCCGACGTCCCGGCGCATGCCGACGCCGAGTCGCCCCCGGCCGCGCGCGCCGCGCACCATCGTCGTCTCGGCGCGCACCGCATCGACGGCAAGCCTGGCGTCCTCGACCGAGCGGATGTCGGCGAACAGCACGCTCTGGAAGCCCGCGCCGATCGCCCGCATCGCCTGGTGGGTGTACTGGGTCTGCTCGATCTTGATCATGCCGGCCATGTTCATGAGCTCGAACGAGCGGCCGAGATTGTCGAGGTCGTGCATCGTGAAGGGCGCGTACTCGGCCGTGAACTCGACGTAGTCATACTGCTTGGAGTGGCCGATCAGCTCCACCAGGGTCGGCCAGGCCGACAAGATATGCGTGCCGACGGTCGGCTTGCCGGCGTCGAGACGTTCGCGGAGCAGATTGCGGCGCATGATGGTTCGTTTCCCCGTGTGGTTGTCGCCCATAGTGCGCGATAGACTGACGCTCGGGAAGCGGGGGAATTCGTGAACCAGATCAAGATCACGGCGGCGACGGTCTACATCACCGACATTCCGGTGCGCTTGATGCGCCGCCACGGTTCGGGCGACGTTGCGGGGTCGGTGAAGAACGCCATTCTGAAGCTCGAAACGGATGCCGGCATCACCGGCTGGGGCGATGCGGCACCCTGGGCGGTGTTCACCGGCACCATCGAGGCCAATGCTGCCGCGCTCAACGTCTATCTTCGGCCCGTCCTGATCGGAGCCGACCCGTTCCGGGTCGAACAGCTCATGCACGACGCCGATCACGCCGTCGTCGGCCATCCCGAGGCCAAGGCCGCGATGGAGATGGCGCTGTTCGACATCGTGGGCCAGGCTTCGGGCCTGCCGGTTGCCGAGCTTCTGGGCGGCCGCTGCCGCGACGACATTCCTCTGTCCTTCTCCGTCGCCGATCCCGACTTCGACCGCGACATGGAGATGGTGAAGCGGCTCTACAGCGAGGGCCTGCGGCTGTTCAAGATGAAGACGGGATTCGCGGGCCACGCCGCCGATCTCAAGCGCATGGAGCGCTTCCGCAAGGAGCTGCCGGCCGATGCCGAGCTGCGCATCGACTACAATCAGGGCATGGTGAGCCACGACGCGATCCGCCAGCTGCGCGACGTCGAAGCCTTCAAGCCGACCTTCATCGAGCAGCCGGTGCCCGGCCATCATCGGACCGCCCTGGCCGAGATCACGCGGGCGCTCGACACGCCGGTGCTGGCCGACGAGAGCGTGTTCACACCGACCGATGCGCTGCTCGTGGCGTCGCAGCGCATGGCCGATCTCGTCAGCATCAAGATCATGAAGCACGGCGGCATGCTGGCCGGCCGCAAGGTGGCGGCGATCTGCGAGGCCGCCGGCATCGCCTGCTATGGCGGCGACATGTTCGAGACCGGCATCGCCCACCTCGCGGGCACGCACGTGATCGCGGCCACGCCCAACATCTCGCTGGGCTGCGAGTTCTACCAGGCCAAGTACTTCCTCGAGCGCGACCTGCTGGCCGAGCCGTTCCCCATCGACAACGGGCGGGTGATCGTGCCGCGCACGCCCGGTCTCGGCGTCAAGGTCGACGAGGATCGCGTGAAGCACTATGCGGTGGAGACGTTGTCCTGATGTCATCGTGAGCGAAGCGAAGGATCTCATGATGGTGCAACCGCCGATGAGGTCCTTCTCTGCGCCCAGGACGACATGAAACTTGGCCCGCAATTTGCGTGCGTTCTTGACGGGTGCGAAGCGCGACACCTAGAGTCGGAGGCGTATTGCCTCCTCGAGTGTCAGAGCCGGCGGAGATCGGTTCAATCAAGACGAACAAGCGGCTGAGAGGAGAAGGGATATGGGGATCCGCCGTCGTGATGTCGCTTCCGCGACTGCCATTGCTGCTGCCGTCACCGTCGCTGCGACGGTTCCCGCACGAGCGCAGCCCAAGAACGAATCGACCTGGGACCTGATCAAGCGCACCGGCCAGGTACGCATGGGCATTTTCGAGTATTCGCCCTATTTCATGCGCGACAAGGCGAGCGGCGAGTGGGTCGGCGCCATGGTCGACATGGGCAAGGACATCGCCAACGAGCTCAAGGTCAAGTTCGTGCCGGTCGAGGTCGGCGGCTTCGGCGAGGCCGTGCTGTCGCTGCAGTCGGGCAAGGTCGACATGAACTTCGCCCTGCAGGCGACGCCGCTGCGCGCCACCGCCATCGATTTCGCCGGGCCGATCTACTGGATCGAGTGGGTGACCGTGAACAACCCGAAGTTCAACGGCAAGGTCTGGGCGGACTACAACAAGGAGGGCGTGAAGGTCGCCGTCATGACCGGCACCTCCGACGAGCTGCTGCTGCGCAAGATGGCGCCCAAGGCGACGCGCGTCGAGTTCAAGTCGGCGGCCGAGATCGCGCTCGCCGTGTCGTCGGGCCGCGCCGACGCCTTCACCACGACGGTGCTGAACTCGATGGTCGCCAAGGCCAAGAACCCGGGCCTCGGCGACTTCGTCAATCCGACGCCGCGCGTGGCCCTGCCGGGTTATATCGGCCTGCGTCTCGAGGACGACCAGCGCTGGCAGAAGTTCCTCAATCGCTGGGCGGAGTGGAACATCCTGCTGGGCCACAACGAGGCGCGCATGAAGGCCGCCTTGGCACGAGAGGGGCTGGAGATCCCGTCGACCGTCTCGTTCTCGCCGAACTGATGGCCAAGTCCGTCACCGTGATAGGCGCCGGCATCGTCGGCGTCTGTTGCGCGCTTCATCTGCAGCGCGAAGGTTTCAAGGTCCGGCTCGTCGACAAGGGCGAGCCCGGCATGAAGGCCTCCTTCGGCAATTCCGGCAGCTTCGGCACGGCATCCTGCGTGCCCTTCGCCATGCCGGGCGTGCTGAAGAAGGTGCCGAAGATGCTGTTCGACTCCACCTCGCCGCTGAAGCTGCGCTGGGGGCACGTGCCGAGCGCGCTGCCCTGGTTCCTGCGCTTCATCGCGGCGGCGCGGCCGTCGCGCGTCGAGGAGATCGCTGCCGCGCGCAACTCGCTGCTGGTGCATACGCAAGCGGGCTACGCGCCTCTGATCGAGGGCGCCGCCGCCGAGGAGTGGGTGAAGGACGACGGCCTGATGATGCTGTTCGAGAGCGAGGATACGTTCCGGAACGCCGCCTATGCCCTCGACCTGCGCCGCCGCCATGGCGTGCACATGGACATCCTCGACGGCAACGAGGCGCGGCAGATGGAGCCCGCGCTCTCGACCAGGATCGTCAAGGCGGTGTCGCTGCCCGACGTCAATCGCACCATCGATCCGTGGCGGCTGTGCGATTCGCTGGCCAAGGACTTCGTCCGCCGCGGCGGCGAGATCGTCAACGCCGAGGTTCGGGGCTTCGAGATCGGCGGCGAGGGGCCGACCAGGATCGTCACCGATCGCGGTCCGATGGAGGTCGAGATGGTCGTCCTGGCGGCCGGCGTATGGTCGCGGCCGCTCGCCCATCAACTCGGCACGTCGGTGCCGTTGGAGGCCGAGCGCGGCTATCACGTGATGTTCGCCGGCCAGGATTTCGGCTTGCGTCGGGCATTGGTGTCGGCCGATCGCAGCGTGTCGCTGGCGCACATGCATGAAGGCATACGCGCCACCGGCGTCGCCGAGTTCGCGGCACCCGACGCGCCGCCCGACATGCGCATCGCCGACATGATCGCGCTCCACGCCAAGGAACTGGTGCCCGGGTTGAAGGGCGAGCCCGCCTCGAAATGGATGGGGCCGCGCCCCTCGCATCCCGATTCCAAGCCGGTGATCGGCCGTTCGCCGCGCCACAAGAACGTCTTCTTCGCCTTCGGCCACGACCATCTCGGTCTCACCATGGCCGGCATCACCGGCAAGCTCGTCGCCGAGCTCGCGACCGGCAAGCCGACCACGGTGGATCTGGCACCGTTCCGGCCCGACCGGTTCTGACATGATCCTCGCCGCTGCCTACAAGTGGGATTTCGGGCTCGTCCTCAGCTACACCCACCTGTGGGCGAAGGGGCTCGGCGTCACCCTGGCCTACTCCGTGGGAACCGTGGTCGGCGGCATGATCATCGGCGTGATCTGCGGCCTGCTGCTCCTGGTGCGCAGCCGCTGGGTGACGCTGCCGGTCCACTACTACGTCGAGATCTTCCGCTGCACGCCGCTCCTGGTGCAGATCGTCTGGTTCTACTACGCGCTGCCGATCGTGCTGCAGGTCGAGCTGCCGGACTGGTTCGCCGCCGGCCTCGGCCTCACGCTCTACATGGGCGCCTTCGCCACCGAGATCTTCCGCGGCGGCATCATCTCGATCGACAAGGGCCAGTGGCAGGCGTCACGCGCGCTCGGCATGACCGGCGGCGAGCTGATGCGCCACATCATCCTGCCGCAGGCGACCAAGCGCATGGTGCCGCCGTTCGTCAATCAGTCGATCATTCAGCTCAAGAACACGTCGCTGCTCTATGTCGTGGCGATCCCCGACCTGATGTACACGGGCTCAATCATCGTGTCGGATACCTTCCGGCCGCTCGAGGTCTACACCAGCGTCGCCATCGCCTACTTCGTCATCCTCTATCCTCTCACGCTGTGGGCGGCCCGCCTGGAGGCGCGCGTTGACCAGTAGCGGCGACGTGATGGTCAAGGTCGACGGGCTGCGCAAGAGCTATGGGACGGTCGAGGCGGTGCGCGGCGTGTCGCTCGAGGTCGACAGGGGCCACGTCGTCGTGGTGATCGGACCGTCCGGATGCGGCAAGTCGACCTTCCTGCGCTGCATCAATCTTCTCGAGGAGCCGTCGGCCGGCACGCTGCAGGTCGGCGATCGCCGCATCGACTTCAGCGCCAAACGGTCCATGCCGCACGGCCGCGACCTGGCGCGTTTCCGCGCCCGCATCGGCATGGTCTTCCAGCAGTTCGACCTGTTCCCGCACATGACGGCGCTGCAGAACGTGATGTCGGGCCCGGTCATCGTGAAGAAGGTGCCGAAGGCCGAGGCCGAAGCCATCGCCCGAGATCTTCTGGCCAAGGTCGGCCTGGCGGCCTTCACCGACCGCTTTCCGCGCAACCTGTCGGGCGGCCAGCAGCAGCGGGTCGCCATCGCGCGCGCCATGGCGATGGCGCCGGAGATCATGCTGTTCGACGAGGTCACGTCGGCGCTCGATCCCGAGCTGGTGGGCGAGGTGCTGGACGTCATGAAGCAGCTCGCCATCGACGGCACGACCATGATCGTGGTCACCCACGAGATGGCCTTTGCCCGCGACGTTGCCGACCAGGTCGTGGTGATGGATGCGGGGCAAGTCGTCGAGCAGGGCCGGGCGGAAGAAGTCTTGCTCCGGCCCACGAACCCGCGTACGGCGTCGTTCCTGGCGCGCTTCCACAGCACCATCGGGGAGCGCAGGAGTTAGGGGAGTTTTCGGGGAATGTTTCCAGCCAAGGAAAATCTGACGATCTGCTTCGCCCACGTGGCGTATCGCATGAACGACCGGTTCGAGCTGCGCAAGACCGGCATCCGGACAATCGAGGTCCGCGCCTACGACGATCTGGTGAAGCGCATCGGCGAGGCCGACGTCCTGCTCGCCTCGGGCATGTGGAAGAACGACCTGATCCCGCACGCCGGCAAGCTGAAGTTCATCCAGTCGATCAGCTCGGGCATGGATCAGTATTCCAAGGAACAGCTCGGTGCCAAGGGCATCCGGCTGGCGAGCGCGGCCGGCGTCAATGCCCGCGCCGTGGCCGAGCATGCGATCGCCCTGATCCTGGCGTTGTACCGCCGCCTGCCCGAGGCGCGGGACAACCAGCACAAGAAGATGTGGCGCGGCATGCTTGGCGACCTGACGCAGCGCGAGGACGAACTCGGCGGCAAGACGCTGCTGATCGTGGGCATGGGGCGCATCGGCAGCCATCTCGCGCTGCTGGCCAAAGCCTTCGGCATGAAGGTGATCGGCATCCGTCGCGACCCCGCGCAGGGCGAGAACGGCGCCGATTCGATCTATGGCATGGGCGAGCTGGTGAGGCTGGCGCCGCAGGCCGACATCGTGGCGCTGACCTGCGCGCTCACGCCCGAGACCACCGGGCTGATGAGCGCGGCCGCCTTCAAGGCGATGAAGCCCTCCTCGGTGTTCGTCAACGTCGCCCGCGGCAAGGTGGCCGACGAGGCCGCCCTGATCGACACCATGAAGAACAACCGGATCTGGGCAGCGGGAATCGACGTCACCGCCGAGGAGCCGCTGCCGGCCGCCTCGCCGTTGTGGACGCTACCCAACGTTTTCGTCACGCCGCATACGGCGGGCGAAACGCGAGCCTACGAGGACAACGTGCTCGACATCCTGATGGAGAACCTCGAGCGGCTGTGGCGGGACGAGAAGGCCAGCCTGCGCAACCAGGTTCTCTAGTTAGAGCCTACTTCTTGTCGTCCCCGCCGCGCTGCTGAGGCCCCGGTTTGGGCGACTGCGCCTGTTCCGGCGACTTGGGCGGAGCGGGTTGAGGTTGCTGCTGAGGTGGCGCCGCCTGGCGCTGCGGCGCTTGCTGCTGCGGCGGCGGTGAGGCCTGCTGCGGTGGCGGAGCGGGCCGCTGGGGCT
>JAEWIV010000133.1 GCA_023386865.1 Pseudomonadota bacterium | reverse complement strand
CTCCAGGTCCGCATCATGATTCATGAGCGGACCTGGAGGTCCGCGGTCCGGCAAGACTACCCCTCGACCTTGATGTCGTTGTCCTTGACCACCTTGGTCCAGCGCGCGGTCTCGAACTTCAGCTTCTCGAGATAGGCCTCGGGCGTGCTGCCGGTCATGAAGAACCCGAGATCGCCGAACTTCTTCTTCACCTCGGGGTCCTTGATGATCTCGTGGCAGAGCGCATTCAGCCGATCGATCACCGGACGCGGCGTGCCGGCAGGCGCCACCAGGCCGTAGAACACCGCGCTCACCATGTCGGGCATGCCGAGCTCGATCACGGTCGGCACGTCCGGGCACATCGGCGACCGTTCCGACGAGGCCACGACCAGGCCCTTCATGCGCCCGGCCTTGACGTGGTTGCCGGTCGGCAGGACCACGTCGCAGATCATCGGCACGTGCCCCGCCAGCACGTCGCGAATGGCGTCGGCGGCGCCCTTGTAGGCCACGACCTCCATGGTGAGCTTGTTGCGGGTCTTGAACAGCTCCATCCAGAGATGCGGCTGGTTGCCGATGCCCGACGTCGCGAAGCGCACCTTCTGCGGCTGCTTGTTCACCCAGTCGGCGAACTCGGCCCAGTTTTTCACCGGCACGTCGTTGTTGTAGGCGATCAGGTCGGGAATGTCGGCCAAGGTCGAGATCGGCTGGAAATCCTTCAGAGGATCGTAGGGCTGCTTGAGGCCGAGCGCGGCGTTGGTCGCGAGGGTCGTCGTGCCGAGCAGCAAGGTCTGGCCGTCGGGTCTGGCCTTGGCCACCAGCTCCATGCCGATGATGGTGTTGCCGCCGCCGCGGTTCTCGACGATCACCTGCTGGCCGAGCAGCGCCGTCATCTTCTCGGCGACCAGGCGGCCCGCCGTGTCGGTGGCGCCGCCCGGAATGTAGGGCACCACGATCTTGACCGGCCCGTTCGGCCAGGCCTGCGCACGCACGGCCGAGGCGCCGACGATGGTCCAGCCGGCAACCGCCAGCACGCTGCGTCTCTTGAGCATTCTTCCCACCCTGTCTTTGGTCGACAGACTATCGGCTTGACATGAATTCTCAAGATGGCGCACTTGTCGGCGCCATGACGAACCTCTGGCACATCCGACGCCGTCGCCGCACCGCCCGAAGAGCGCGAGTGCGATGACGCATGCTGCGTCCGACCGCAAGCCGCGCCCCCTGAGCGCGGCTTTTTTTTGTGCCCGAGAGAGTGTGAGCCATGACCCACGACCCTGCCAAAATCTCCCCCTTCGCCCCGACTGAGCTTGCCGACATGCCGGCGATCGAGGGCGTCCGTTTCGCCGCCTGCGAGGCCGGAATCCGCTACAAGAACCGTGACGACCTGATGGTCGCCGTGCTCGATTCCGGCACGGCTGTAGCCGGCGTGCTGACGCAGTCGAAGACATGCTCGGCGCCCCTCCTGTGGTGCCGACAGAGCCTCACGGACGGCAAGGCGCGCATCCTGGTGGTCAACGCGGGCAACGCCAACGCCTTCACGGGCAAGCGCGGCCGGGAAGCCGTCGAGGCGACCGCCGAGTTCGCGATGAAAGCCACCGGCTGCGAGCGGAGCGAGGTCTACCTTGCATCGACCGGGGTCATCGGCGAGCCGCTGGAGGCCGGAAAGTTCCGGCATCTGCTCGACGGCCTCGTCAGATCGGCCAAGGCCGACGGCTGGGCCATGGCCGCGCGCGCCATCATGACGACCGACACCTATCCGAAGCTTGCAACCCGCATGGCAAGGATCGGCAATGTCGAGGTCACGATCAACGGCTTCTGCAAGGGCGCAGGCATGATGGCGCCCGACATGGCGACGATGCTCTGCTTTCTGTTCACCGACGCGGCCATCTCGGCCGCGGCGTTGCAGCAGATCATGAGCAGTGGCGCGGCGACCAGCTTCAATTGCATGACGGTCGATGGCGATACCTCCACCAGCGACACGTGCCTGATGTTCGCGACGGGCGCCGCGGCCATGCGCGGCCAGACGCCGGTCGACAAAATCGGCGACCCGTCGCTCGCCGAATTCACGGCGGCGACGCACGATCTGCTGAAGGAGCTGGCGATCATGGTTGCCAAGGACGGCGAAGGCCTCTCGAAGTTCGTGACGCTCGTGATCGCGGGAGCGGAAAGCGATGCCGCCGCGCGCCGCATCGGCCTGTCGGTCGCGAACTCGCCCCTCGTCAAGACGGCGATCGCCGGCGAGGACCCGAACTGGGGTCGCGTCGTCATGGCCGTCGGCAAGTCCGGCGAGGCCGCGGACCGCGACAACCTCTCGATCTGGTTCGGCAATCATGCCGTTGCGGAGAACGGGGAGCGTGCCGCGAGCTACCACGAGCCGACGATTGCCGCCTACATGAAGTCACGCGAGATCGACATTCGCGTCGACGTCGGTGTCGGAGGTCCGGGCCGGGCCACGATCTGGACCTGCGACCTGACGCAGGGCTATGTCGCGATCAACGCGGACTACCGCAGCTGAGACCGGCTTCCGCGCCTTGCGAGGTCATAGTCGACATACTTGCGCTGGTTGACGATTTGATCGGCCAGGTACTTGGCATCGTGCCACACGCCCCAGATGAACGACGAGCCACGTCGCGACTGCCAAGGCAGGCCGAGGAAATACAGGCCCGGTTCGGCCGAGACGCCGCGCTGATGCCTCGGCCTGCCGTCCTCGTTGAAGATGTCGAGCTTTATCCAGGTGTAGTCGGCAACGAATCCCGTCGCCCAGATCATGGTGGTGATCCCCGCTTTCGCCAGGTCGAGCACTGAGATGGGGTTGGTTATGCAATCGGAGTCTGGTCCGATGGCCCTTGCCTCCGCCTCTTCCGGGAGATCGAGACCGTTGCGCACGACATAGGCGTCGGCTTCATCCAGCAGGGAGCGGAGGTAGAGATCGCCCTGTTCGAGATTGTCGACAAGGTCCGGCGCGAACCTGATCGCGCCATCGGCGTAGGCTTCCGTCCGCCCCACCAGGATCATTCCTCGCGCCGCAAGACGCCGAAAGTCGATCGTATGGCCGCCGCGCACACCGCTCACGGCGATCGTCACGTGTTCCCTGCCCGGCTCTCGCGCAACGGCGTCCCATTTGCCCAGGACACCGAGCCACCAGCAGTAATCGCGGCCGCGATAGGCGCGCGGCGGACGGTCGTGCGGACCAATCGAGAGGTAGACGCGCCGTCCGGACTCGAGCAGTTCTTCCGCGATCTGGGTCCCTGAGGAACCGGATCCCACGACCAGGATCGCGCCGTCGGGCAGCTGGGCCGGATTGCGGTAGCTTGTGGAGTGCATTTGCGCCACGGGGGCCTGCCGGGGAACCAACGCCGGAACGACGGGACGCTGGAAGGAGCCGGTTGCCGCGACGACGCTGTTCGCCTCGATGACGCCGGCGGAGGTTTCGACACGGAAGCCAGGACGACCGATTCTTCTTTCGACCTTCAGGACGTCGACGCCGCAACGGACAGGGGCCGAGATCTTGCCGGCATAGGCGACGAAATAGTCCGCCACCGCTTCCTTGGACGGGAAATCGTCGGGACCGACATTCCGGTCGACATCGGAAAAGGCGAGACCCGGAAAGCGATCGTGCCAGGCCGGGCCGTTCGCGACCAGCGAGTCCCAGCGTTCCGAGCGCCAGCGTTCGGCGATCCGATGCCGCTCGACGACGACATGAGGCACGCCCGCCCGGCTCAGGTGCTCGCTCATGGCCAGCCCCGCCTGGCCCCCGCCCACGACAAGCGTGTCCATCTCTTCAACCGACATTGTCGCCATACCGAGGAATGTGTGCGTACAGATGTACCGTACGCCTTTGTTCCCGGCAGGACGATTCTGTTACTCGGCGGGCTTCAGCGTCGCCTTGCTCATGTCGCGCTCGCCCGGCAGCATCGAGATGGCGCAGAAGCCGAGGAAGGCACACCCCGCCAGCACCATCAGCATCACCGGGAAGCCGGCCTCCTTTACCATCGGGCCGATCAGGGCGACGACCACGGAGCTGACGCCGAAGCCGATCGCCAGACGCGCGCCGGTGACGCGGCTGCGCATGCGGTCGTCGATGTACTTCACGATCATGGCGTCGGTGAACGGGATGGCGCCGAACACCAGGAGCATGAAGCCGATCGCCGTGATGAACAGCGCCCAGTCCGTGACCTGCGAGGCGATCAGGAACAGCGGCACCTGCAGCAGCACGATCGGCACGTAGATGTTCTTCAGCGGATAGCGGTCGATCAGCTTGCCGACCACGAGCTGGGCCAGCGAGGCCAGCGAGAAGATCACGAACAGCATGATCGCGAGCTCGGCCGGATCCTGCACCGCGCCTTTGACGCGCTCGCGCAACAGCTCGCCGTTACCGTTGGTCGTGAAGTTGAAGATGATGCTGCCGGTCACCGCGGTGAAGGTCATGATGGCGAACACGCGCGCCATGACCGACGGCGGCAGGTCGATCATCTTCTGCTTTCGCTTGGCCGGGGCCTCGGCTTCGCGCGGCACGAGGGCCACGAAGGCGACGGCGCAGATGAGACAGATCACGCCGGGGATGACGAAGGCCATCTGCCAGCCGAAGCGCTGGGCGATATAGACCGACACGCCGGCGGCGATGGCGATGCCCATGTTGCCGGCCAATCCGTTCACGCCGATGGTGAAGCCGTAATTCTTGGCCTTCTGCACCAGCATCGGGATGCCGACCGGATGGTAGATCGAGGCGAAGGCACCCATCAGGGTGAGCGCGATGCCGATCTGCCACTTGTTGCTGCACAGCGCGATGATCAGCGCCGACACGCCCATGCCGGCGAAGAAGATCACCATCATGATCCAGCGGCCCCACAGGTCGCCCAGCCGGCCGCTCACGATCGAGCCCATGCCGAACATGAACAGCGCGCCGTAGTTGAACGGCGTGAGCTCGGTCCATTCGACGCCCCACACGCCCGCGATGACGCCCCAGGTGTAGGCGAAGACCACGATCAGCCAATGGTCCATGGCGTGGCCGATGTTGAGCAGGATCGACGTCGGGCTGCTGTGACTCATACGCGTTTCCTCCGACTGCCAGACTAGGCATGGCAGGCCTGTCTGTCTTGCGCTAGACTGCCAACTTATGTCGCGAAAGAGACAAACCGCCCCCAAGCGGTCCACCGATCCGTTGGACTACCAGCGGGTGCCGCGCGCCGTGGCGGCCATGCCCAAGGACTTCGCTTCGGGCTTCGAGGTGCTGCCGCACGTCCACGAGCGCGCCCAGCTGATCTATGCGACCGCCGGAACGATGCGGGTCTCGACCGATGACGGCATGTGGATGGTGCCGCCGCAGCGCGCGCTGTGGATGCCGGCCGGCGTGCGCCACAGCATCGTCATGCTGAGCGACCTCACCATGCGGACGCTCTACCTGCGCGAGGACGCGGCGGCGTTCATGCCCGAGGTCTGCCGCGTGCTGCCGGTGTCGCCGTTGCTGCGCGAACTGATCGTGCGCGCCACCGAGCTGCCTCTGGATTACGACGAGGATGGGCCGGCGGGCCACGTCGTGGCGCTGATCATCGCCGAATTGCGCGGCCTGCAGTCCCTGCCCCTGCAGCTGCCGATGCCGAGCGATGCCAGGCTGCGCGCCCTTTGCCAGGCGCTGCTCGAGGCGCCGGGCGATCAGCGCACGCTGGATGAATGGGCGGCGACGCTCAACGCCAGCGCCCGCACCCTGGCTCGACATTTCCAGAGCGAGACCGGTCTTTCCTTCGGCGCCTGGCGTCAGCAGGCGCGCGTGCTCGAGGCGATGGGGCGACTGGGAACCGGCGCCCCAGTGACGCAGGTGGCGCTTGATCTGGGCTACGACAGCGTTAGTGCCTTCAGCGCGATGTTCCGGCGCGCCGCCGGGGCTTCGCCGAGCGCCTATCGGCATCGGCCTTGAAAAGCCATGCACGGCCTGTGGATTTGTTGTTTCGTCCCAAGCGGTTAGCGCACAAGGTTCTTGACGTGATCATCCTGAATCTACCCAATGCGCGACCCTTTTGGGATATGATCTGAACTGTCATTTACCTGGCTGCTAACCGGCGCCTGGAGTTTCTGTTGAAGCCGACCGACATCAAGAATCCCGACTACTTTCACAAGGTCGTCGACTGCCAGTGGGCCTGTCCCGCCCATACCCCGGTGCCCGAGTACATCCGTCTGATTGCCCACGGGCGCTACTCCGACGCGTACATGATCAACTGGAAGTCCAACGTCTTCCCCGGGATCCTGGGACGGACGTGCGACAGGCCCTGCGAACCGGCGTGCCGGCGCAGCCGCGTCGAGGACGAACACCTCGTGAAGGGCAAGAAGGAGCCGGTCGCGATCTGCCGCCTGAAGCGCGTCGCCGCCGACTACAAGGACGACGATATCGGAACCTTGATGCCCAAGGCGCCGCCCAAGAACGGCAAGCGCATCGCCTGCATCGGCGGCGGCCCCGCCTCGCTCACCGTGGCGCGCGACCTCGCGGTGCTGGGCTACGAGATCATCATCTACGACCAGGATCCCAAGCTCGGCGGCTTCATCCGCACGCAGATCCCGCACTTCCGTCTCCCTGAGTCGGTGATCGACGAGGAAGTCGGCTACATCACCGGCATCGGCAACATCGAATTCCGCCATCAGAAGGTCGACTCGATGAAGAAGATCCTGGCCGAAGGCTACGACGCGGTGTTCGTGGGCTCGGGCGCGCCGCGCGGTCGCGACCTCGATGTGCCGGGCCGCAAGGAAGCCGCGGCCAACATCCATATCGGATTGGACTGGCTGTCGTCGGTCTCATTCGGCCACATCAGCAAGGTCGGCAAGCGCGTGATCGTGCTGGGCGGCGGTAACACAGCGATGGACTGCTGCCGCACCGCGCGTCGCCTCGGCGGCGAGGACGTCAAGGTGATCGTCCGTTCCGGCTTCGACGAGATGAAGGCGTCTCCCTGGGAGAAGGAAGACGCGATGGGCGAGGACATCCCCATCCTCAACATGCTGGTGCCCAAGGAAGTCACGCACAACGACGGCAAGATCACCGGCGTGCTGTTCGAGAAGGTGAAGGCCGAGTACGACGCCAAGGGCCGCCGCTCGCTGATCCCGTCGGGCGAGCCCGACGAGCACTACGAATGCGACGACGTGCTGGTGGCGATCGGCCAGGAGAATGCGTTCCCCTGGATCGAGCAGGACGCCGGCATCGAGTTCGACCGCTGGGGCCTGCCCAAGCTCAACGAGGCGACGCTGCAGAGCACGCAAGCCAAGGTGTTCTTCGGCGGCGACGCGGCCTTCGGGCCCAAGAACATCATCTGGGCGGCCGCGCACGGCCACGATGCGGCGATCTCCATCCACAAGATGCTCATAGGCGAGGATCCCGACGAGCGGCCGGCGCCGGGCGTCAACATCGTCAGCCAGAAGATGGGCATCCACGAGTGGAGCTACGACAACGCTCCGACCATCGACCACCGCTTCAAGGTCCCGCACCGCGCCAAGGCCGAGGCGTTGAAGGACATCATGGCCGAGGTCGAGCTGGGCTTCGATCCCAAGCTCGCCTTCGACGAGGCCCAGCGCTGCCTGAACTGCGACGTGCAGACGGTGTTCACCGGGACGCTGTGCATCGAGTGCGACGCCTGCGTCGACATCTGCCCGATGGACTGCATCACCTTCACCGAGAACGGTGACGAGAAGGATCTCCGGCAGCGGCTGAACGCACCGGCGGTGAACCTGACCCAGGACCTCTACATCGGCAACGACCTCAAGACCGGCCGCATCATGGCGAAGGACGAGGACGTCTGCCTGCATTGCGGGTAGTGCGCCGAGCGCTGCCCGACCGGCGCGTGGGACATGCGCAAGTACTACGTGGAAATGACTCACGCGGAGCAAGCATGCCGCAAGCACTAGGATACTTCCTCCCCAGCGAAGCTGGGGAGGTGTCGGCGTCTTACGCCGACGGAGGGGTCATGAGCCTCGTTCCGTGGGCTCATGACCCCTCCGCCCGCTACGCGGGCACCTCCCCTTCGCAGACGAAGGGGAGGTAGAGCGTGACCAAGCAAGCCATCGCCGCCGTCAACGACTTCGTCGTCAAGTTCGCGAACGTCAACGGTTCAGGGTCGGCCTCCGCCAACGAGTTGTTCGCCCGTTCGATCCTGCGCATGGGCGTGCCGGTCAGCCCGCGCAACATCTTCCCGTCCAA
>JAEWIV010000032.1 GCA_023386865.1 Pseudomonadota bacterium | reverse complement strand
GTTGTAGCTCTCCGGACCCGACGTGTCGGTGTGGCCGGTGGCGGTGATGCGGGCGCTGCCCTTCTGCTTGAAGGCATCGGCCGCCTGCTTGATCGTGGCCAGCGCCTGCTGGCTGAGGTTCGAGCGGTCCCAATCGAAGAACACCATGAACGACGGCGGCGCCACGGCGGCCGGCGGCGGGGGCGGCGGCGCGGCCATGGTCGGCTGGCCGAATTTGTAGCTCAGGCTCAGCAGCGCCATGATGTTGTTGTTCTGGTAGGCCAGACCGCCGTTGGTGGTGCCGTAGTAGCGGCCTTCGAGGCCGATGCGGAAGGCATCCATGTTGTAGGCGATACCCAAGATGCCCTGGTAGGCGAACTGGGTGCTGCACAGGTTGCAGCCCTGGATGGTCGAATCGACGAAGGCGACACCGGCGCCGGCGCCGACGTAAGGCGTGAAGCCCTGACCCGGCATGAAGTCGTACAGCACGTTGGCCATCACCGAGACCTGGTCGATGCGGCCGCGCACATTGGCGAAGCCGGACGGGAAGGCCACGACACCGGTACCGGTGTTGGAGTGGTACATGCCCTCCAACTCGACGCGGGGGCCGACGAAGTCGTAGCCGAGCTTGCCGCCGGCGGCCCAGCCGGTGTCCATCAGGTAGCTGTTGTTGTTCAGGAGCCAGTTCAGGCCGCCTTGAGCGCCGATATAGAAGCCGGGATAGGCTGCCGACTGCGCTTGTGCCGCGACCGGCAGGACCAAGGCTGCGGCGGCGGCCAAAAGTGACTTCTTGAGCATAGGGTTCCCTCGTTTGGATAAGCGAACGCGAACATCCAACGGGGTTCCCGAGGCCCTAGTTGCCCCACCTCCGCCATATCCGCGGAGGCGTTGCAAGGTTGCAACACAATCTCTTTCGCATGCCTACTGCATGAACCAGCCGTGGCTGACCACCATGGACTGGCCGCTCAGCGCGGTGCTGGACGCCCCGGCGAAATAGAGAACCGCATCAGCCACTTCGTCGGTGGTGGTGAACTGGCCGTCGATCGTGTCCTTCAGCATGACGTGCTTGATGACGTCGGCCTCGCTGATGTTGAGCTCCTTCGCCTGCTCGGGAATCTGCTTGTCGACCAGGGGGGTACGCACGAAGCCCGGGCAGACGACGTTGGCCGAGACGTTGAACTCCGCGCCTTCCTTGGCCAGCACCTTGGCCAGCCCGATCAGGCCGTGCTTGGCCGTGACGTAGGGCGCCTTGAGCTTGGACGCCTCCTTGGAATGGACCGACCCCATGTAGACCACGCGGCCGTACTTGGCGGCGTACATGTGCTTGAGACAGGCCCTTGTCGTCAGGAAGGCGCCGTCGAGATGGATGGCCAGGAGCTTCTTCCAGTCGGCGAAGGGGAAGTCGACCAGGGGCTTCACGATCTGGATGCCGGCGTTGCTCACCAGGATGTCGATCTTGCCGTACTTGGCCATGGTGTCGGCGACGCCCTTCTCGACCTGGGCCTCGTCGGCGACGTTCATGGCGATGGCGAAGGCGTCCGATCCCTTGGCCTTGATGTCCTTGGCCGTAGCGCCGGCGGCATCGAGATTGAGATCGGCGATGACCGGGATGGCGCCTTGGGCGGCGAGCCGGAAGGCGATCTGCCGGCCGATGCCGCTCGCCGCGCCGGTGACGATGGCAACTCTTCCCTTGAAGTCGGACATGGAACGATCCCTTCTCTCTTGCGGTTTCTCCCCAAGTGCCCGGGGAGGAAGCTCTACTTGGCCAGGTAGTCGAACACGACTTCACCGAGACCCAACGTCAGGTCGGTGACGAAGTGGCTGGCCGATACGATCTGGCGCACCGGTAGGCGGTTCACGTCGCACAGCGCGTGATCGAAGAGCTGCAGCGCCGCCGGGCCGGCCCACGCGCCTTTGAGCGTCACGTCCTCGACATAGTAGCGCACGAGCTCGCAGACGCGCGGCGTGCAGTCGACGTGCGGCACGATCTTGATCATGAAGTTGGGCTTGGCCAGGCTCTTGAGCAGCGGCGCATGCTCGATCTCGCGGTGCTTGTAGCCCATGGTGGCGCTGACACAGAGCACGCTGCCGTAGTGCAAGGTGCAGACCAGAGTCTCGTTCTCGTGGTGGATCTTCGGCGAGGCGAGCTTCTTGGGGAAACCCCAGATCTCGCGGCCGCCGGCGATCGGCGAGTTGTCGTAGAGATACATGGCGTGGACATAGCCGCCTTCCTGCACCTCGCCCTTGGCGTCCTTGAAGCGCACCGGGATGACCTGGCCGGTCTCGGTGTAGTCGCCGAAGCCCGTCGAATCGGGCATGCGGATGAACTCGTAGTTCACCGTGTCGCCCACGATCTCGAGCGGCTCGGGCACGACGGCGCGCAGGACTTCCGGATCGGTGCGATAGGTGATGACGACGAACTCGCGATTGTAGAAGCGGTACGGCCCGCGCGGATAGGCCGGGTTGTTGAGCGGCATCGCGAAGGCGTTCCTGCGGACGTCGGCCAGCTTCATTGCGCTTGCTCCTGCTCTCGGCCCTATTCCCGGCCTTGTGTCTTGAGGTCGAACGTGAACACGCCGTCGGGGCTTTGCGGCCGCTGCAGGACTTCCGGATGGCGAAGCGTGCGCTCCATGTCGCTGTAGCCGCTCCGCCAGTGCTCTTCCATCGTGCGGCGCGAGAACTCGTAGTCCTTCGACGAACCCTCGTAGCGCCGGGCGTGATAGATCAGATGGACGATGTTGTAGACCTTGTTGTCGGCCTCCTGGGCCAGCAGCTCGGCCTCGGCCGTCTGGCGCAGGTCGGGATGCATGGCGTCGAGCAGCTTGCAGGCGGCGCGGCGCATCGACTGCATGCGGCGGAACTCGTCGGTGCCTTTGCGGGTGCGGCTGGAGTAGCGAATGTCCTTCTGGCGGACATCGACCTCGATCATATCGCGCGGCAGCTCGCCGCGCGCGCTCCACAGGTCGACCTGGAAGGCAAGCGTGTCGCGCCGCGGGCGGCTGTCGAGCACCCATTGCAGCGGCGTGTTGGAGACGATGCCGCCGTCCCAGTAGTACTCGCCGTCGATCTCGATGGCGGGAAACCCGGGCGGCAGGGCGCCGCTCGCCATGATGTGCTCGGCGCCGATCCTGTGGGTCTGGTTCTCGAAGTAGATGAAGTTGCCGGTCTTGATGTTGACCGCGCCGACGCCGAAGCGCGTTTCCTCGGCGCTGTTGATGCGGTCGAAGTCGACCAGGCTCTCGAGCAGGCTCTTGAGCGGCTTGGTGTCGTAG
>JAEWIV010000031.1 GCA_023386865.1 Pseudomonadota bacterium | reverse complement strand
GTTCTCGCCGATCCACTTCTTCTCCTCGACGATGATGCGATGCATCACGGCGATCTGGCCGGCCGGACCGCCGAAGGAGAGTGCGGCCACCCGCGCCCACACCTTCATGGCCTCGCCGAAGGGCACGCCATGGCTCGGCTCGTCGCGGACCTTGGTCGCCGCGATCTCGCTCACCGCGCCCTCTCCGGACCTGCGGCCCTGAAATACTCGTAGAGGTCGTCGAGCACGGCCGCGCCGCGGGCCAGACGTTGCTCGTCATCGCGGTGCGCGGAGGCGATGCCCGACATGACAGTGCGGATGCCGGGCGTCTCCTCGCGGCCGAACTTGCCGTCCTTGAGGTCGATGTCGTGGATGATCTCACCGATGGCGGCGAGCGCCGGATCGTCGAGGCCGGCGCGCAGCAGCAGCACCTCGAAGGTGCAGCGGTCGCCCTCGTGGGTGTACTCGCCCTCGAACATGTCGAAGCGCACTTCGTTGGCCCGCGGCGCGTAGCTGCGGCCCGGGACGAACTTGAAGCGCGCCGCCGGATCGATGAAGCGGCGGACCAGCCAGGCCGACGCGATGCGATCGACCTGCACGTGCTCGCGGGTCACCCAGATCTTGCTGTCGGCCGCCGCTGCGGCGGATGACGCGGTCGGCGCGCCTTGCTGTGGAGTCATGGCTTCGCTCCCTTGGCTCAAACGATGTTCCAGACGGGCGATCGGCTGCTCGGCAGCGTCGCGCCCGTCGGCCTCGAAGAAGTCGATGGCGGCGATCTCGCTCAGCTGCTTGCGCAGCCGTGCCGTCTGGTTGGCGATGTCGGCGAGCTCGCCGTCGGCCATGGCCGCGTCCAGGCGATCGACCAGCCCGCGCGCCTCACCGGCCACCCGCGCGTAGTCCTCGTTGCGGGCGGCGACGAACATCTGGCGCAGCTCGGCATCGCCCAGCCCCTCCACCAGCTCGGCTTCGCAGACCAACGCCTCGCCGCCCAGCTCGGCGATCTCGCGCGACAACCAGGCGAAGTCCTCCTGGGTCTCCTCATTGGAGGGCAGCGCATAGACCGCGTTCTTGACGATGACCGCGCCCAGCGCCTGCAGGCGTCGCCACACCTTGACCCGCGCATAGGCGGGCTTGGCCGGCAGCTGGTGGATCAGCAGCAGCCAGGGGGCTGTGGAGACGATCTCGCCGGCATTCATGGTTCACCTGTACCACACCGAGAAATACACATGCAACAGGTGTATCTTTTCATCTTGCCATGCTCATTACGCTGACATATATGGTCTTTGAAACAGCTGTATCAAGGACTCCCGAATGACCTTCAAGACCAACCCCATTGCGTTCAAGCCGGGTCGCCTCAACGGTCTCAGCGTTCGGTTGATCGCCAGCCACTACGAGAACAATTACGGCGGCGCCGTCCGCCGGCTGAATGGCATCCGCGGCGAATTGCAGGGGCTCGATCCCGCCGCCGTCGCGGGCTTCGTGCTGAACGGGCTGAAGCGCGAGGAGCTGATCGCGACCAACTCCATGCTGCTGCACGAGCTCTACTTCGACGGGCTGGGCGGCAGCGGCGGCCTGCCCGACGGCGCGCTGGGCGAGGCGATCGCCCGCGACTTCGGCTCGACCGAGCGCTGGCGCGCCGAGTTCATGGCCATGGGTCGCGCCCTGGGCGGCGGCTCGGGCTGGGTGGTGCTGACCCGCTCGCCGCGTGACGGCACGCTCGCCAATGTCTGGCAGGCCAACCATACGCACAGCCTGGCCGGCGGCACGCCGATCCTGGCGCTCGACATGTACGAGCACGCCTACCACCTCGACTTCGGCGCCAACGTCGCTGCCTACGTCGATGCCTTCATGAACAACCTCCATTGGCCGCGGATCGCCGAGCGCTTCGCGGGCGCGCAAAGCCCGTGGCGCACCGACGCGATGATCTCGCCCGAAGCGGCCCGGCAGCGACTGGAGAGCGAACCCGATCTGCTGGTGACCGACGCGCGGCTCGCCGCCGACGCCGCGATGATCCCGGTCGGCCTGCGCGGCGCCCGCCGCGCGCCACCCGACCAGGTCGATGCCATCGCGGCCTCCCTGCCCAAGGGCAGCAAGGCGCTCGTCTACTGCGCCTGGGGCTTCGAGATCGGCGGCGACTGCGCGGCCAAGCTGCGCGAGCGCGGCATCGATGCCGTCGCGGTCGCCGGCGGCCTCGGCACGTGGCGCGCCGACGGCCATCCCACCGAACCTCTCACCGAAGGAGACAAGGCATGAAGTGGGTCACGCGTGAGCGGCCGAAGATCGACCGCATTGCCTGTCCCTGGCTGATCCAGCGCTTCGTCGAGCAGCAGCCGGAGTTCCTCTACGTGCCGGCCGACCAGGTGCTGGCGACTGCCGAGAAGACCGGCGCCATCCCCTACGACATACCGGGCGTGAAGTTCAGCCATGTCGGCGACAAGTGCAGCTTCGACGCCTTCATCGCCGAATACAAGCTCGACGCGCCCGGTCTCGACAAGCTGGCCGACATCGTGCGCGGCGCCGACACCTCGCGGCTCGACCTGACGCCGCAGAGCCCCGGCCTGTTCGCGATCTCGCTCGGTCTCAGCCACGTCTACCAGGACGACCACGAGATGCTGAAGCACGGCATGGTGATGTACGACGCGCTCTACGCCTGGTGCCGCCATCTCGCGGGCGAGACGCACAATTGGCCGCCCAAGATGGCGAGCCCAGCATGACCAACGCTGCGATCGAGCCGGCCAACCCGACGGTCGCGGCGCGCACCCGCCTTCTGGTCGAAGGCCCGATCGTACCGACGATGTTGCGCATTGCGACGCCGAACCTCGCTGTGAACGTGATCCTGATCGCGGTCACCGCCAGCGTCGATGCGCACTTCGTCGGCTACCTCGGCCTGGACGCGCTGGCCAGCCTCGCCCTGGTGTTTCCATTCCTGATGTTGATGCAGCAGATGGCCAACATGGCCATGGGCGGCGCGATCGCGGCCTCGGTCGCGCGGCCCCTGGGGGCGGGGCGCACCGAGGAAGCGGGCGCGCTTGCCTGCCATGCCCTGGTGATCGCCACGGGGGCGGCCGCCCTGTTCAGCGTGGCGTTCCTGATGGGCGGGCCCGGCCTCTACCGCCTGCTGGGCGGGGACGGACCCGTCCTCGCGGCGGCGCTGGAGTACTCCAACGTGATCTTCGCCGGTGCGACCGCCTACTGGCTGCTGGGCGCCGTGACCAGCGTCGTGCGCGGCACGGGTCACGCCGCGATCCTGGCCTGGGTCTACATCGCGGCCGAGGCCCTGCACATCGTCCTGGTCCCGTTGCTGGTCTTCGGCTGGGGACCCGTCCCGTCGCTCGGCGTCACCGGCGCGGGCCTTGCGACGGTGATTTCCTTTTTCGCCTCGACGATGGCGCTTGCGATCTACCTGGCCTCGGGCCGCACGGCGATCACGCTCTCGTTCGCGAGGGTGCGCTTGGAGCGCCGGTTGTTTGCCGAGATCCTGAGAGTCGGCGCGCCGATGTCGCTTGCGCCGGTGCTGAACAACGCAGCTCTTGCCGCGCTCACGACCTACGCGGGCGTGCTCGGCGCCACGTCGCTCGCCGCCTTCGGCGCGGCGGTGCGGCTGGAATACCTTCTCTATCCGCTGAACTTCAGCATGGGCGCCGCCGTCCTTGCCATGATGGGCAGCAATATCGGCGCCCGGCAGTTCGGACGCGCCGCCCGCATCGCCTGGATCGGATTGGGACTGTCGGCCGCGGCCATGGCCTGCGTGAGCCTGCTCGCCATTGCCGGGCCAGGCCTGTGGATGGGCCTGTTCAGCCGCGATCCGCAGACCCTCGCCGATGGCGCGCTCTATCTCATGATCGTCGGCCTCGCCTATCCGTTCGTCGCCGGTACCTTGCTCAACTCGGCCTTTCAGTCGACACGCCAGCCGCAATGGCCTCTCGCCGCCATGGGCAGCCGTCTTGCGGTCGTGGTGTTGGGTGGCTGGATTGCCGTCGAGATCCTGCAGACCGGCCTCGTCGGGATCGCCATCGTCACCGCCCTTGGCCTGGTGACGATGGGCGCGGTGCTGATCGGAGCCTTCCGTCTTTTCGCCAAATTGAGGTGACGCCATGCCTCTACAGCTCGCCGGTCACGTCGAGTTGCCCGCCCATACGGGCAGCGGCGGCTTCGACCATGCCGCCGTCCACGCCGCCACGGGTCATGTCTATGTTGCCCATACGGCCAACAGCGCCATCGACGTGTTCGATCCGGCGGCGCAAAAGCATCTCTATTCGATCCCCGGCCTCACCGCCGTGGCGGGCGCGCTGGTGAGCGACGAGAGCCAGCTGGTCTTCACCTCAAACCGCGGCGAGAACACGATCGGCGTCTTCTCACCTGGAGCCGATCCGCAAGTGACCAGGATCGCCGTCGGCGAGCGACCCAATGGCCTCGCTTACGACGCCGGACGGCGCCTGGTGCTCGCCGCCAATGTCGGCGACCCCTCGGTGCCGCGCTCCTACACGCTCTCCATGGTCGACCTCGATTCGCGCGCCTTGCGCGCCTCGATCGAGGTGCCGGGCCGCACCCGCTGGACGGTGTTCGATGCCGACGCCCAAGTCTTCTACGTCAACATCATGCAGCCCTCGCAGATCGTCGTCGTCGATGCCCGCCAGCCCGACCGGGTGGCGCGTACGATGCCGCTCCCGGCCGACGGCGCCCATGGCCTCGATCTCGATCGGGCGACCCGCCGCCTGTTCTGCGCCTGCGACTCGGGCGTCCTGGTCACGCTCGATGCCGGCACGGGAAAGGTCCTCGACCAAGGCAAGCTCTCGGGCACGCCGGATGTCGTCTGGTTCAATCCCAAGCGCCGTCAGCTCTACGTCGCGGTCGGCGATCCCGGCGTGGTCGACGTGTTCGACACCACGACGATGAAGAGCCTCGGCACTGTCGCCACCGAGAAAGGCGCACACACCACCGCCTTCCCGCCGGCCGGCGATACGCTCATCGCCTTCCTGCCGCAAACCCGTCGCGCCGCGATCTACAACGTCCTGTGAGGCCCTCATGCCGGATGTCGCCATCGAGACGGGCCTGCTGATCCTGTCGCGCGCCGACGTCGCGCGGCTGATGGACTATGCCGGTTATGTGGACGCGGTGGAGGCGGCGTTCCGCGCTGCCATGGATGGCCAAGCCGTCACCCCGCCCGCCGCCGCGATCCATGTCCCCGACGGCTCGTTTCATGCCAAGGGTGCAGCGCTGCTGGGCGATACCGGGACGGTCGCGATCAAGCTAAACGGCAACTTTCCCGGCAATCCCGGCAGCAACGGCTTGCCGACCGTCCAGGGCGTCATCTACCTGGCCGATGCCCGCAACGGGCGACCGCTGGCGCTGATGGATTCCATCGAGGTCACGACCAATCGCACCGGAGCCGCCACGACCCTGGCGGCGCGTCACCTGGCACGGCCCGAGGCGAAGGTGGCGACCATCTGCGGCGCCGGCGTCCAGGGCCGCATCCAGGCGCACGCCATCGCGGCGGCGCTCGAGCTCGAACGACTGACCATCTGGGATATCCGTCCCGATGCCGCCGTGAGACTGGCCAACCAGCTCAGCGGTGAGCTGCAGATCGATGTCCATGCGAGCGACAAGCTCGCGACGACGCTGGAGAGCGATGTCATCGTCACCTGCACGTCGGCCCGGCAAGCGTTCCTGACACCCGAGCTGGTGCGCCCGGGCACCTTCATCGCGGCAGTGGGCGCCGACAACTCCGACAAACAGGAGATCGATCCGCGCCTCTATGCGGCAAGCCTCGTGGTCGTCGACTCCCTCGAGCAGGCGGCCGAGATCGGCGACCTGCACCATGCCCTCGATGCCGGGGTCGTCGCGCGCGGCAACGTACACGCCACGCTGGGCGAAGTCCTGACGGGCCGGCGAACCGGACGCGACGGCGCCGATGCCATCACGCTCTTCGACAGCACCGGCCTGGGTTTGCAGGATGTCGCCGCTGCCGCCGAAATCTACCGGCGGGCCTGCGCAGCCGACGTCGGCATGCGACTGATCGTCAATTGAGGAGGCAGCCATGGCACGCCATCCGCTCAGGCACCCAGTCCTCGCCATGACCTCGGCGGCGCTGATGATGTGCGCCGCCGAGGCATACGCCGAGACCGTCACCTTCGAGACCGGTCGAGCCGGCGGACCACCCGCCGGCTGGACCTGCGGCAGCACCGGCGGCGGCGCGCCGAAATGGACGATCGCAGCCGATGTCGAGGCCGCGAGCCCCCGACATGTCCTGAAGCAGTCGGGCAAGGCCCCCTTCCCGTGGTGCGTCAAGCAGGGCACGGCGCTGGCCGACGGCATCGTCGAGGTGAAGTTCAAGGCGCTGGCCGGCCGCGAGGACCAGGCCGGCGGCGTCGTCTGGCGATGGAAGGACGGCGACAACTACTACGTCGCGCGCGCCAATGCGCTCGAGAACAACGTCTCGCTCTACTACACCGAGCGTGGCAAGCGACAGACGATCAAGTACGTCGACGCGCCGGTAGCACCGAACGCCTGGCATACGCTGCGCGCCGAGTTCGCCGGCACGCAGATCCGCGTGTCGCTCGACGGCAAGAGCTACATCGAGCTGGCCGACAGCCATATCGCCGGGCCCGGCGCGGTCGGCGTCTGGACCAAGGCCGACAGCGTCACGCTATTCGACGACTTCACCTACCAGCCGCGGCCGTGAGTGCGACAGCACGGCACACGCCGGCAACAACGTCGCGGTGATAGAACGCCTCGTCCTTTCGGGGAGTAACCGTCCGCGCTCAGCGGAGCTTGCGTCAACAAACTTGGCTTCGGCCATGGCGCAGGCGGCAGACCACACGGTCTGTACTGGCGAGACCGACGGTGCATCCCCTGCGGGCCGCCAGGGAGCATGTACCGTCGTGCACCGCCGGCCCGGTACTGTTTCATGGACGCCATCCTGACTTCCATCGTCGTCGTTGCCGTGGCCGAGATCGGCGACAAGACCCAGCTTCTCGCCATCGTCCTGGCCGCCAAGTTTCGCAAGCCCATACCGATCATCCTCGGTATCCTTGCCGCCACGTTGCTCAATCACGCCGCAGCGGCGGCACTGGGTTACGTCATCGCGCAATGGCTCACCGGTTCGACGTTCCAGCTCATCGTCGGCATCGCTTTCGTCGTCATGGCGGCCTGGGCGCTGGTTCCCGACAAGCAGGACGAGGGTGCAGCCGACCGCCCGGCCCACGGCGTCTTCCTGACGACGCTGGTCGCCTTCTTCCTGATCGAGATCGGCGACAAGACCCAGATCGCGACCTCGCTGCTTGCCGCGCAGTTCCAGGGGATCTGGCTGATCACCATAGGCACCACCATCGGCATGATGCTGGCCAACGTGCCGGCCGTCCTCCTCGGCGAGACCCTGACCAAGGTCGTTCCCCTGAAGTACGTCAGGTGGATCGCTGCCCTGATTTTCGCGGCGATCGGCGCGTGGATCGTCCTCGGCATAGTCGCGCCGGGGATCGCGGCAAATTAACTGCATTGCCGACGCGACAATAGCTGGATAGGTTGGCCGCGGCTCAATCGGGGGAGCAATGAATCTGGCGCGCCTCTTCTGTCTGACGATGCTGTGCATCGCCACGGCGATGGCCTGCAACAGCGGGCCGCCGACGGTGAATTCACAGGCGGCCCTGAAGCGCGCCTATTGGGGCCTGCCGCAGGACGGGTTCGGCGCCGACGTGACCGGAAGGGTCACCTGCCCCAACGGCTTTCCATGCGATGTCTTCGCCAATGCCGCCCACTACGGCGACCCCCGGCCGGACATCAACAAGCGGCTGACGGTGATCTGGACCTGCCAGCCCCAGCGCTTCGTGCTGTCGGAAGTCGTGATCACCGGCCTCAAGGTCCGCATGGATTGCATCGCGGGTCCACCGCTGGTGCCGCGCACCATCTCGATCCTGGAAGCGACCTGGGGCTCGGGCAGCGCCAGCTCGACCGTCGATGTCACCCAGCAGGTGCGCGACATCTGCGGCGAGGATTCGACGCGCTGCCAGGTGCCGGCGATGGCCTACATCTTCGGCAACCAGGACCGCAATCCCAAGATGCTGCGCATTCGTTTCACCTGCAACGGCCAGACCACGCCCGGCCAGCAGTCGATGGAGAACGGCATCGCCGACCTGCGCTGCGAGCGCAACGCCGATCTCGGCTTTTAACTGGACCAGCCCTACTGCACGGCAGGCGCGCCGGGCGGCGGCGCCGAGCGCCGGCACTCGCCCGTCATGATGCCGCCGACGGTGACAGACGATACCGCCAACGCGCCGTCGTTCCTGTTGTAGGTGACGTTGAATTGCGGGAAGCGGGTGCGCAGCGACTGGAAGTTGATGGTGGTGCTGGTCCCTTCGACGAGGCCGCCGCCGTCGAACAGCGCGGCGGTGCCGCGCATGTCGTCGAACACCATGTGAAAAGCCTGTTCCTTGCCGCTGGCGTTGAATTTGCAGGCAAGCCAGCGCGGCTCCGCCTGCGCCGGCGGCGACACCAACGCCAGCAGCATCACCGTCGCCAGGATCGTCGCCGGCCGCACGGCCTTACCTCGGCGCCATGCGGATGGCGCCGTCCAGGCGGATGGTCTCGCCGTTCAGCATGTGGTTCTCGACGATGCTCATGGCGAGCTGGGCATACTCCTTGGGATCGCCCAGCCGCGGCGGGAACGGCACCTGCGCACCCAGGCTCTTCTGCGCCTCGGCCGACAGGCCCATCATCATCGGCGTCAGGAACAGGCCGGGCGCGATGGTGCAGACACGGATGCCCATGCTCGAGAGGTCGCGCGCGATCGGCAAGGTCATGCCGACCACGCCGCCCTTGGAGGCCGAGTAGGCCGCCTGGCCGATCTGGCCGTCGAATGCCGCCACCGATGCGGTGTTGATGATGACGCCGCGCTCGCCGTCGTCCATCGGCTCGGCTTGGCTCATCGCCCACGAGGCGAGCCGGATGACGTTGAAGGTGCCGATCAGGTTGACCTGGATCACCTGGGAAAACATCTGGAGGTCGTGCGGGCCCGACTTGGAGATGGTGCGGGCGGCGCGGCCGATGCCGGCGCAGTTCACCACGACGCGCGGGGCGCCGAGCTTCTCGACCACGGTCTTGACCGAGGCTTCGGTGTTGGCCGCGTCGGCGACGTTGGTCTTCACGTAGAGGCCGCCGGTCTCCTTGGCCTTGGCGGCACCGAGCTCGTCCTGCAGATCGAAGATCGCCACCTTGGCGCCGGCCGCGGCCAGCGCCGAGGCGGTGGCGCCGCCCAAACCCGATGCGCCGCCGGTGACGATGGCGGCCTGCCCCTTGACGTTCATTAGTGCTCCTTCGTGTCCGGGCGACTTTTTAGGGGGCTCCCGCCCCCTTGCCAAGACGGCCGCGACTGCCAACCTTTCGGGGATGAGCACCACCGAGGCTGAGGTCCGCCAGGGCTTCTGGCACAAGGCCCGCCAGACCCTGGGCAAGGTCCCCTTCACTGAAGATGCCGTGGCAGCCTTCTATTGCGCCACCGATTCGGCGACCCCGTTGCCGATCCGCGCCACCCTGTTCGGCGCACTCGCCTATTTCATCCTGCCGTTCGACGCCGTCCCCGACATCCTGCTGGGGTTGGGCTACACCGACGATGCCGCGATCATGGTCGCAGCCTTTACCGCGGCCCGCATGCACATCGCCGAAGCGCATCGCGCCAAGGCGCGCGACTGGCTTCTCAAGACCCGGGCTTCTTGATCTCCGCAGGGTTGGCAAGCGCGGCGCGCTTGCGCTCGCGCGCGAGCTGGGCCTCGCGATGGGCGATGTAGAGGGCCGAGGCGATGACGATGGCAGCGCCGACATAAGTCCAGATCACCGGCATCTCGCCCCAGATCAGCCAGCCCACGAACACGGCGAAGGGCAGCCGCAGATATTCGAACGGCGCCACTGCGGACATCTCGCCGGCCTTGAAGGCCTGGACCCAGAAGTACTGGCCGATCGTGGCCGACAAGGCGATGCCGACCGCCAGCACCCAGCCCCACAGGTCGGGCCAGCGCCACACCCAGAGCGCCGGTGGCGCCAGCAGCAAGGTCGAGAAGAGCGCGAACTGCGTCAGGATCATCAGCGGCGTCTCCGAGTCGCTGAGCCGCTTCACCAGCAGGATCGACAGCGCCACCGTGGCGGCATTGGCGAGCGCCACCAGGGCGCCGAGCTGCAGGCTGCCCTCGCCCGGCTGCACCATCACCAGCACGCCCACGAAGCCCACGATGGTGGCGCTCCAGCGCCGCCAGCGCACCTTCTCGCCGGCGATCGCCGCCGCCACCAGGACCGAGAACAACGGCTGCGAAAAGGCGATCGCCGTCGCGTCGGCAAGCGGCAGCATCGACACGGCGTAGAAGCCCAGGACCATCGAGGTGGTGCCCATCAGGGTGCGCCAGAAGTGGCCCTTGATGCGCTTGGACTGCCACGGCTTGACCCGGCCGGCGGCGATCACCGGCAGCAGCAGGATCACCGAGATGACGGCGCGGAAGAAGGCGGTCTGCACGCTCTCGATCTGCGTCGACAGCAGGCGGATCATGGCGCTGGTGGCGGTGAAGATGAAGCCGCCGGCGACCAGCCACAGCGCGCCCTGCACATTGGCCGGCAGGCGGCGCAGCCAGTCGTGCAGTTGTCGGTGCACTCGCCCGCGTCCCCCTAGATCTTGCGCTCGCGGCCCACCCAGTAGGGCTCGCGCAACGTCTTCTTCAGCACCTTGCCGACCGGGCTGCGCGGCAGAGCCGCGATGAAGTCGACCGACTTCGGCGCCTTCACGCCGCCGAGCTTGTCCTTGGCGAGGTGGATCAGCTCCTCGGCGGTGGCCGCGGCACCGGGCTTCAGCTCGACCACGGCCTTGACCGCCTCGCCCCACTTCTCGTCGGGCACGCCGATCACCGCGCAGTCCTGGACGGCGGGATGGCTCCACAGCACCTGCTCCACCTCGCTGGGGAAGACGTTGAAGCCGCCGGAGATGATCATGTCCTTCTTGCGATCGACGATGTAGACGAAGCCGTCCTCGTCGATGACGCCGATATCGCCGGTATGGTGCCAGCCGAAGGCCGAGGCCTCGCGCGTGGCGGCCTCGTTGTTGTAGTAGCCCAGCATGACCAGCCCGCCGCGCACCACGATCTCGCCGCGTTCGCCGCGCGGCAGGATGCGGCCCTCGTCGTCCATCACTTCCAGACGCATCAGCGGCGAGGCGCGCCCGCAGCTCGCCAGCCGATGGCGCTTGTTGCTTTCCAGGGCGGCGACATGGTCGGCGGGCGAGAAGAAGGTGCAGATCATGCAGGCCTCGGCCTGGCCGTAGGTCTGGGTGAGCACCGGCCCGAACACTTTCAGCGCCTCTTCGAGCTTGTCGACCGACATCGGCGCCGAGGCATAGACCAGGTGCCGGAGCGAGCTGTAGTCGTACCTGCCCACGGCGGGATGGGCGAGCAGCATGTAGATCAAGGTCGGCGGCATGTAGACGTGCGTCACCTTGTGCTTCTCGATCGCGGCCAGGATGGCGCCGGGATCGGCCGTGCCCATGAAGATGTTGGTGCCCCCGTAGGGCAGCAGCGGAAAGGAGCAGACGCCCGCCGCATGCGTCATCGGCGCCACCATCAGGTGGACCGGCGGCGACGTCACAGGCATGCAGGCCCAGAAGATCGAGTTCATGGTCTCGATGTTGCGGTTGGTGATCTGCACGCCCTTGGGCCGCCCGGTGGTGCCGCCCGAGCTTGCGAGGAACGCCACGCCGTCCGGATCGTCGCCCAAGTCCGGTGCCGTTTCTTTTTGTTGCACCAGCCACGCGTCGAACGACGGCAGATCGAGACAGACGAAGTCGCGGATCTTGGGACAGGCCTCGCGGATGCGCGGGAGCGAGGCATCGAAGCTCGAATGGTAGAACAGGAACTCGACGTCCGTGTTGTTCAGGATGTAGAGGTTCTCCTCCAGCGCATTGCGCGCATTGACCGGCGCCCAGGTGACGCCGGCGCGCACGATGCCCAGCAGGCAGGCATAGGCCGCGGCATGGTTGGGGCTGTAGACCGCGGCCTTCGAACCGCGCCCCAGGCCCGCCGCCAGCAGACCGTTGGCGACGCGGTGGCTTTGCGCGCGAACGTCGCGGTAGGTCCAGCCCCGCGTGCCGTCGTGCAGGCAATGGCGATCGGGAAAGAGATCGGCGCCACGGTCGAAGTAGTCGATCAGGCGCATCAGGCCGCTCGCTCGAGATCACATGCCATGGATGGCCTCCCAAGCACTTGGGTTTCCACGGCTTCTCACGACGGTGGCGTCGTCGATCCGACGCCCAATTCACGCTGCATCAGCACGCTGTCGAGCCACCGGCCGAACTTGAAGCCGATGTTCGTGAGCGTGCCTACCATCTTGAAGCCGCACGAGGCGTGGAGACGGATCGACGCCGTCTGTGCCGAATCGCCGATCACGGCCACCATCTGGCGCTTGCCGAGCGCCGTGCACTGCTCGATCAGCACGGGCAGCAGCGCCTTGCCGATGCCCTGGCCGACGCCGTCCTTGTCGATGTAGATCGAATCCTCGACCGAGAATTTATAGGCCGGCCGCGGCCGCCAGTTGCCGGCATAGGCGTAGCCCATGACCCGGCCCTCGCGCTCGGCCACGAGGTGCGGCAGGCCGATCTCGAGCACGGCGGCGCGGCGGCGCTTCATCTCGGCAAGGTCGGGCGGATCGACCTCGAAGGAGGCCGTGCCGTGCAGCACATGATGGGCGTAGATCTCGGCGCAGCGCGCCACATCGGCCTCGGTCGAGGCCCGCACGATCGCTTTGCTCACTTAACCCTGTCCCCACGCGCTCTTCATGCGGGGGTTATAGCGCGAAGCGAGGCCTCAGCGGCCACTTTCGTTCTTGAACAGCGAGTCGGCCAGTTGCAGGCCGGTCTGCATCTCCGACAGCGAAACGGTGACGCGGTTGCCGCGGTTGTCGATGATGGTCCAACCGCGCAGCAGCAGCGGGTTCTCGGCGAGACGGACGATCACCTTGCCCTCCTGCGGCTTCTTCGCCTGGCTCATGGTTGCTTCCAGCATGCCGTTGACCCGCTCGAGCTTCTCGACCTGCAGGTCCCCCGACAGCGACAGCGGATCCTTGACCAGGAACGAAGCCGCGGTCCAGCCGATCGGCCACTGGCCGAAGTCGCGCGTGGCGTTGTCCCACATCGTCACCTGAAAGCCGTCGGCCACGATCTTGAGCTGCGAGGGGGCGTCGTACTCGAAACGCATCCGGCCCGGGCGGCGCACGTAGAGCGTGCCCTGCACCACCGAGCCGTTGGGATTGCTCTGCACGAAGCGTGCCTTCAGCGAGCGGATCGAATTGAAGTACTGCTCGATCTGCGGCACGCCGATCGCGCCCTGCTGAGCCAATTGCTGCACCCCTTGCTGGCCTTGAGCCGGCAGCACGGTGAGGACGGACAGGGCGACGGCAGACAGGACGGCGAGAAAGATGCGCATGCCGGGCATATGTCCTCCGAATACGGCGGAATCAAGCCTCGTCCCGAGCCCAGCGCGGGATCTCATCGGACGCTCCGGCTTCTCTCGTCGTCAGGTCGTTCGCCGCTGCGGACCTCAGGAGGGCAACGCTGCGCATTGCCACTTCCACGGCGGTAAACGCCCGTTTACCATGAGGCAAACCGGCGGAGGAACCTCTCATGCATGTCGGAATGGCCGCTGTCTTCCAGAACACCGGTCGGGCGCTGAGCGACCATCAGGTCTACCTCAACGAGCTGGCGCTGGCCGACATGGCGGAGCCATTGGGCTTCGAGTCGATCTGGTCGGTCGAGCACCATTTCACCGACTACACTATGTGCCCCGACGTCGTGCAGTTCCTGTCCTACATGGCCGGCCGCACGCGCAACGTCCGGCTGGGGTCCATGGTGGTGGTGCTGCCCTGGCATGATCCCATGCGGGTGGCCGAGCAGATCTCGATGCTCGATCACCTGTCGGGCGGCCGGATGATCCTTGGCCTGGGACGCGGCGCCGGGAAGGTCGAGTTCGACGGCTTCCGCCTCGACATGGGCGACAGCCGCGAACTGTTCGTCGAATACGGCGAGGCGCTGCTCAGGGGCCTGGAAAGCGGCGTCATGGAGTATGACGGCAAGCACTACCGCCAGCCGCCTGCCGCCATCCGCCCCGCCCCCTTCAAGAGCTTCCGCGGCCGGACCTATGCCGCGGCGGTGAGCCCCGAGAGCGCGCGCATCATGGCGAGGCTGGGCGTCGGTCTCCTCATCATCCCGCAGAAACCGTGGCGCGAGGTCGAGAAGGAGCTCACCGAGTACAACGCGCTCTATCGCGAGATCAACGGCACGGCCGCCCCTCAGCCGATCTCGGCCGGCTGGATCTTCATCGACCCCAGCGCCGAGCGCGCGCGAGAGATGGCGATGAAGTACATCGGCGGCTACTACCGCACCGTGCTCGACCACTACCAGTTCGCCGGCGCCCACATGAAGAACCAGCGCGGCTACGAATACTATGCCAAGATGAACGAGAAGCTCGCCGTCTACGGCGACCAGAAGGCGATCGAGTTCTTCGCCGACCTGCAGGTCTACGGCACGCCCGAGCAGGTCCACGAAAAGATCATGACCATCCACAGGCAGACCGGAAATTCCGGCTTCGTCGGCGTGTTCTCCTATGCCGGCATGCCGCACGAGGAGGCGGCCCGCAACATGCGCCTGTTCGCCACGGCGGTGATGCCCGAGCTGCAGAAGTTCGACGCCGGTGCCGCGGTGGGCCAGGCACGGCCGCTGCCCGACCTGCGCCATGCAGTCGCTGCCGGCTAGCGCAACGTCGCATCACGGCGGGAAAAGTTCGAGGAACGCAGCGCCCGTCCGGCGTTTCATCGCCGTCGGGGCGTTGCGCTTCGCTCGCAGCACCATCGCCAGCCTGGTGAAGCTTGCCGTTGGACGGCAGCCGCACTTCACGGCCCACGACGTCCTGTTTCGGCAGTATGTCGCCCATCGGCTGGGCTTCGACACGTTGCGGGAGATCACCGCCGTCCATTCACCGCACGAAGGTGCGGGCTCCCAGGCGCTGATGACGATGAACGCGATCCGCTTCGCCCGCGCGCACGGACTGACCTACATCCACACGCCCTTCAGCCGTATCCATCATGCCGACCGGCTCGACCGGGAATGGGCGGCAGCCTGGGAAGAGTTCTTCAACCTCGGCGATGGGGAAGCCCGCGCTGCTCGCTCCCCGGTCAACTATGCGTTCACCTGCGCGGAGCTGTGGGCGCTGTTCGGCGTCACGCCGTATCAGCCGTTCGACGAGGAGCTGCGTCGCGACTTCAGGCGCAAGTACCGCGCCAACAAGGCACCGCGGCGGGCCGCGGGATTCAACGTCTGCATTCATGTCCGCCGCCGCAACCCGCACGATTTTCATGACGAGGATGTGACCGACATGTCCCGGCTGATACCGGTCGTCGCCCGCTTGCGCACGCTGATGTCGGAGCGCCAGGTCCCCTGCACGCTGAAAGTCTTCTCTCAGGGTCCTTGGCCGGATGCCGCCGCACTGGGCGTGTCCGAGAGCGAGCTTTTCGTCGATGCCGATCCGATCTGGACCCTGCGAGAGCTGATCGACGCCGACCTGCTGGTCACCACCAAGGGAACCTTCAGCTACGTGGCGGGCCTGCTTTGCGCCGGAGCTGTGATCGCCGATCCACTCCAGTTCCCGCCCCAGCCCGACTGGGTGCCTTACGACGCGGCCGGCGTCTTCGACGCCGTCTCGCTCAGACGGCGGCTCGACGCCGCAGCCGCCGCAAGCCCCGGGTGACGAGGCCCGCGGCCAGCCGAACCGGCCGCGTGACGCGGTAGGCCGGCCACAATGCCGGCGGCAGCGGAAACGCCTCGTAGTCGCTGGGCGTGCACGTCATCGCCGTCGCGATCGTTACCCGGACCTTGTCGCCGACACGATCGCAAAGCAGCAGGTCATGAAGGTTCGGCCGCGGGCCGTCGGTCGGAACCTGCACGCGCAGGCGCTGGGCGATGTCGCCCGCCAGGCGGAGGACGCTTCGCTCACGGTCGAGCGCGGCGGCCAGGGCTGCGGGCACTGGCACCTGCAGCAACGTTTCGGCCAAGGCGCATGCCAGCAGGATCGACACCCCGCTGCCGTTGCGTCGCGCGCGCGCATGGATGGTGGACCAGTCGAGCTTGCGCATGCGCTCGACGACCATGGCGAAGTCGCAGATCCAGCCGACACTGTACCAGGCTTCCTTCGTGCCGTGTCCGGCCAGCAGCAAGGCCAGTTCCTCACCGCCGATCGTGGGCACGGGCGTTCCGCCGATCACGACCCTGGTGAGCGCGGGCCAGATCTCCGACGGCCGCACGGGAAAGGGCAGACGCTGGCCGCAAAAATCCCAATGCAGGTCGATGCTGGCGGCCGCCCCCTGGCGCGTGAAGGCATACTGGCGCTGATGCCGCAGGAAGGCGTCGCGGAACGCCCGATCGCCCTGGGTGTTGCGGTAGCCACGCCGGGCAAGCACCTCCTCCGCCTGCTCGAGGTGTCCGGGCGGAACGATGATGTCGATGTCGGCGTATTCCCGCAGGGCGAGGTCGCCGTAGAGCTGCAGGGCGAGCACCGGCCCCTTGAAGGTTGCGAACTCGATGGCCGACACGGCGAACGCGGCGGCGAGCTCGGCCAGCTCGGCGGCAACCGACAAGGATCGCAGCATCTGACGATGCCTGAAGGTTTCCAGTTCCTCCCGCAGTCCGGGTGGAACCGCGTGCCAGGACAGGTCGCTCAGCGCGCGCAGGAGGCTGGGACGAACGCCATGGTGCGCCGCCAGGTCCAGCAAGGTGGCACCGTGCACGCCCTTGTCGAGCAGTTGGCGGATCTTGACGAGGTCGGGAGTCGGCCTGGCTGCCGAGCAAAGCAGATCGAACTCGGCGCCGTCCGCTCGCATCGGGGATCGGAGCGGCGATGGATCGCGGGCGCGGCCGGCGATCAGCTCTGACAGGTTTCGAAGTTGCCGCCGCGCTTGGTGCCCCTGTTGGCCATGCCGTCAGGCGCTCCGCCACCCGACTTGGTCATGGTCATGTCGCGCAACGTCCCCAGCTTGGTCAGCACGGGGCGCTGATACACTTTTTTGGCCCACGGCTGTCCGTCGTCATTCTGCTCGCGCCCGGTCCCGCTGGATGACTTCTCGACCATATCGGACTCCTACCTCGGCGATATCCTAAGAGCACACGGGCATTTTACCGTCAAATCACGCGGACAATGCCTTGCCGGACGTCAGTCGACGATCTCGACCAGGCCTTCTTCCGACAACGCCGACAGCAACTGAGCAACGTCCGCCTGACAGTCGGCGGACGAAACATCGAAGCCTTTGATCAGGACATCGCAGAGTTCGGTGAGGGAGCAGGGCTGCTCGAGGGCGTCCCAGATCTGGACGCCGGTGCCTTCCAGACCAAAATAGAGCGAGCGCTTGAGGTCCAGGATGGCGACCTCGTCGTTGATCTGACACGACACTTGGTGCGCGACTTTCCGGAACTTGGTCGACGGTTCGATCACCTAGGGCCTTCTCGGCAATAAGTTTGCATTTTAGCCGCAATAAACAGGTGTGTAAAGCTTGGGACCCGGAGCAGCGGCTGGCGACGACGCCATCCAATGATCGAGCACGTGAGCATTGATCGACTGCATCAGCACGGCCGCCGGCGCGTCCGGCGCCGGCATCGACCTGCGCTCCACGTAGCCCTCGACACCGGCCCAACCCAGAAATGGCGGCAGGCCATGGCGGCGGATCGACTCGGCCTGAGGGTTGACGGCAAGGGGCGTCTTGGGCCGCTCGAGCACCGGCTTCGGCAGGCGGCCGCTCATTGCCTTGCGCATCAGGTCCTTCTTCCAGCCCCAGGGAATGGGTGGGACCGACAGCATGAAATGCAGGACGCGAAGATCGAGGAAAGGATGCCGCCAGCACACCGGCGCGAGCGATTCCTGGAAGTCGTAGCCGGCGAAGCCATCCCGCCAGATCGGGCTGGTGAACGATGCCATCGCGCTGGGATGCCAGGGGTGAGAAGGGTCGCCGCCTTCGCCGAGGTCGCGGCATCGCTCGACGAGCCGGAGACGGTCGACGAACGCGGCGTTGAGCCATGGCGGCATCGCCGGGGCATCCACCGGCTCGCGCATGCGCACGACGCGTCGATGCAGGGTCTCGGCCCAGCCGCGGATTCCCTTCACCGTGGCATAGTCGAAAACGGCGCCGCACACGCGCCGCCACGAGCGGCGGCGGACCAGCCAGCGGAGATAGGCATTCCGGTCGAAGGCCAGGGCGTTGTCGGGCCCCTCCCCCTCCAGCCATACCGTGGCGCGCCGCGCCAGGCCGAGATTGAGGTCGCGAACATGGTGGGCATTCAAGATTTCCGGCGTCGGCTCCGCCGACCTGATGCCGCGCGACTGCCAATGCGGGTCGTAGACCATGTCGTCGAACCGCTCGATGCGCAGCTCGATGCCGAGATGGCGCGCAGCCATGCCGGCAAATCGATCCTCCTCGATGTGCATCAGGTCTTCGTAGTGCTCGCAATAGGCGACGACGCGCCGTGGATCGGACGTGCACGATACGGCCGCGGCAGCCAAGGCCGTCGAATCGAGCCCGCCGCTCAAGGCGATGCCGATCTTCCCGCACGGCAACCTGTCGGTGACGGCGAGCGCCAGCAGCGCGCGGAAGCGCTCGCCGTAGGCGCCCGGCCGATCGAGATAGAGCGGTTCGGGGACGTCGAGCCGCCAGTAGCGGCGCAGGTGAGCCCCGGCCGCGCTCCACACCATGCCGTGCGCGGGCGGAAGACGGCTGACGTCGCGGTACACCGTGCGGTGGAACTCGCGACTCCATGACAGCGTCAGGAAATCCGCGACCCAGTACTCGTCCAGGCCACCTTGGCGCGCGCCCTGTTGAGCGATCCAGTCCAGCGAATCGCCGATCACACCCAGCGTCCCGATCCGCGCATGGAACAGGGTGCGCTTGCCCAGGCGGTCGCAGGCCGCAAACAGGCACTGCCGCGCGTCGTCCCACAGCACGAAGGCGAAATCGCCGGCGAGTTGTTCGAGGCATCCTTCGCCCCATGCGGCGTAGGCATGCAGGCACAGTCGCGCGTCCGACACCGCCGCGCCGTCGAGCCCGATGCGCGAGGCAAGCCGTGCGCGCAAGCTCTCGCGGTCATCGAGCCGCATGCGGCCGACGATCCAGTAGCGGTCGGCCAGGCCTTCGATGCCCGTTTCCTCGCCCGTCTGGCGCCCAAGCTCGGACGGCAGGTGGAGCAGCGTCACCTGACCGGTTGCGCCCAGCACCTTGCGGTGCAGGCCTTGGACGTCCGGCACCGCCACGGGCGCGCCAGCGAAGTCGAACAGGGCCGCGAACAGGGTCAGCCCCGCTGCGCCCGCTCGCCGGACGGCCAGCTCACGAGCCTGACATAGGCATCGCGCTCGCCCTCGCCGAGCAGCACGCGGCCGTCCCGCTCGACCCAGGCGTGCGCCGCGAAGACGCCGCCCGGTCTCGCCACGCCGATGTGAAGCTCCGACCGATGGCCGTGCGCGCACAGCAGCCGCTGCAGGGTGAGCGCGGAGGACAGGCACGTCGCACCGGGGACGCGGCGCGTCGCCGATCCGACCGCCCAGACGATGCGCTCGACCGGCCTGTCGCCACGGCCCGGCCGGCCGGCCCAGGCGCGCAGGCGCGCGAGCGAGACGAAATGCAGGGCCAGCCGGAACAAGGCCGACGCGGCGAGGGCATCGAAGAGGAGCCGCCGATCCGCGGTCGACAGCGCGCGCAAGGCGGCCAGGCTTCTCACTTGCCGATCGTCCGGCGAATCTCGGCCGCCACTTCGTCCATCACGTCGAAGCTCCGTGGATAGCTGAGGGCATAGACCGGCAGCGTGTCCGACAATCGCGCCGCAAACGCCATCTGTCGGGCAAGCCTGTGCGGCGCAGTATATCGGTCGTCCATCGAGGACGACAGGATGACCCTGGCGAGGTCGAGACCGGAGAGGCGGACAGACGATACCGACGCCGATGGCTGCCGCCCGGGCAGCTGGCCGATGTAGTAGAGGCCGGCAAGCGGTACCGGTCCGGCGCGGGTCGCGGCAGGGCGTGGCCGCACCATCAGCTTGCCGCTCAGAGAATTGAAGTGGCCGTCGGCCAGCGCATCGGGAAGGAAGCGGCGACCGGACTCGGGCAGCAGCTTCAGTCGGTACGGCCCGCGATGGGCCAGCAGCCGGTCGCCGGCAAACTCGACGCGCAGCATGTCGTCGGTGACGAGATCGGCGCCGCGGCTGATGAGCATCGCCGCCAAGGTCGACTTGCCCGCACCGCTCTCGCCGAGCAGGCCGACCGCCCGGTCGCCGAGGTCGATCACCGTGGCGTGCAGCGGTTCCTCGCCCCGCAGCGTGAGCGACGTGCCGATGACGAAGTTCATCAGGTTCGCTTCGAATGTCCGCCGATCGATCGTGCCCGACGCCGAGCAGGCGACGTTGCATCCGTCCGGCGAGACCGTCACCTCGAAGATGTCCTCGGCTTTCAGGTAGACGGCACCGTCGGCCAGGGTCAGATGCGAGACGAAATCGCCGGGTTCGGTCCGGAGCGCGCCGGCTGGCACCGCGGCGCCGAGCACGTCGGGCGCGACGAAAGTGAGCGTGATCGCCGGATCACCCGCATCCTCGGCCGGGTCGAGCGATCCGAAGGGCTCCTCGCTCGCGACGACCAGACCGTACACGGCGTACCGGTAAAGCGGCTTCACCGATGGCTCCCGTCCTCTGCGAGAAGTTTCTCGAATGTTGACAACACCTTGATCCGTCCGCCTAGGATAATTGCCAGAGTGGATCAGAAGCCACAATCATGATCAGGATCGACTGTCGCGGCGTTGCGCCCGATGATGCCGCCGCGTCCGAGCCGATGCGGGCGGCCATCGACTGCTTCGTCAGGCATGGCTATGCGATCCTCGATCATGCAATCGCCGAGGGCAAGGTCCGGGCACTCGGCGAGGAGTTCGACCGGCACTATCGCCCTCGCCTGCGCGACGAGGAAACAACCGAGTCGAAGAAGGTCGGCGATGCGCGCTACATGATCCCGCTGCGCCTGACGCACGGCTTCGCCGATACCGACGTCTTCGCCAATCCCTACGTCGTCGCCGTCGTCCGCGCCGTGCTCGAGGAGAAGGCGATCATCGAGGCCTATGGCGCGGTCGTCTCGCTGCCCGGCGCACGCGCCCAGCCGCCCCATCACGACGCGCCGCACCTCTTCGGACCGGAGATTTCCGCGCTCCTGCCGGCCCATGCGCTGACAATGGCGCTTCCCCTGGTCGAGATGAACGATGTCAACGGCACCACGATGCTGGTGCCTGGCAGCCATCGCTGGCGTGGCAAGGACGAGGACGGCGAGGGCATCGCACCGACGGTTCCCCTCGGCTCCTGCATGATGTGGGACTTCAGGCTGGTCCATAGCGGCACGGCCAACCGGTCGACGTCTGCGCGTCCCATGGTCTACTGCACCTACGCGCGCCCCTGGTACCGGGATCCGGTGAATTTCCGCCGCAAGCCCATGCGACGCGTGGACTTCGACGTGGGCTTCCTCGAGACCTTGCCCGAGGACACGCAGCGCCTGCTCGATCACGCGGTCGATGCCGGATGAGCGCTGCCGCTCCTTCCCCTGGCGACCGGCAGATGCCGCATCGGGTGCTTGCCGGCTGGCTGGGCGCGGAGACGGCGGCGAACCTGCTGTCCTACGCGGTGGCGCAGGAAGCGCGCTTCAAGCCGACGAAGGTTATCCGGCAAGAAGAGACGGGCAGGATCGACCCGTCGACCCGCCGGTCGCATATGGTGCGCGACCTCGGTGCATTCGCCTCCCTGCTGCGCCACAAGGCTGAAGCGCTGCGCCCGACGCTGGAAGCCGCCTTCGGCATGGGTCCGGCGCCGGCCGGAGAGACCGAGATCGAGATGGTGGCGCACGGCGACGACCACTTCTACCGGCCTCACATCGACACGTTCACCGGCGACGACACGACCGGGGGAACGAACCGACGGCTCAGCCTCGTCTACTATCTGCATCGCGAGCCGCGTGCCTCTTCGGGAGGACGTTTGCGGCTGCTGGGGCTTGGCGGCGTGCCATCGCCGGTCATAGAGCCGGCCCATGACACACTGCTCGCCTTCCCCTCCTTCCTGCCACACGAGGTCGAACCGGTCTGCGTCACGCCGGACCGCTTCGAAAGCCGCCGGTTCGCCGTCGACATCTGGCTGCACGGCTAGGCGCGATCATGGGCGAGCAACTCGACGGCTACATCACCGAGCTGGGCTACACGCACGGCTACTATCGCGAGCTCAACCCGCTATGGGCGAGGCTCGCGTTGCTGAAGGCGGGCTTGCGACCGCCCGACGTCGCGACGGCCTGCGAGCTGGGCTTCGGCCAGGGCGTGTCGCTCGCCATCCACGCCGCCGCGTCCCCGGTCGCCTGGCACCGGACCGACATCAACGCAGAGCAACTCGCTTTCGCCGGTGACCTGGTGCGCGCCGCGGGCGTCGCCCCCACGCAGCCGC
>JAEWIV010000001.1 GCA_023386865.1 Pseudomonadota bacterium | reverse complement strand
GAGTTCCGTCATCCGCGCACAGGCAAGGCGATGCGTTTCGCCACAGAATTGCCTCAAGATTTCAGGAGGTTGGTGGCTGAGCTGAACACCGTTAAGTATTAGTTCTAATAACCGAGGGTATTAGTCGGTTTTTCTTGACCGGGGGTTCGCCGGCCCCCTAGACTCCGGCCTTAGCAGTCAGCGGGCGAGAGTGCTAAACGCCCGTTCAGCCCAGTATCAGAAAGGGGGAGCCCCATGAGTGCTGCCACCGCAAACCTTCCCGCCCTGCCGTCGTCCCTGACGCCGGAAGGCAACCTCAGCCGCTACCTGCAGCAGATCCGGAAATTCCCGCTGCTCGAGCCGCAGGAGGAATTCATGCTGGCCAAGCGCTGGCGCGAGCATGGCGACAGCCAAGCTGCCCACAAGCTGGTGACCAGCCATCTGCGCCTCGTGGCGAAGATCGCCATGGGCTATCGCGGCTACGGCCTGCCGGTCGCCGAGCTGATCTCCGAGGGCAACGTCGGCATGATGCAGGCGGTCAAGCGGTTCGACCCGGACCGCGGCTTCCGTCTGGCGACCTATGCCATGTGGTGGATCCGCGCCTCGATCCAGGAATACATCCTTCATTCCTGGTCGCTGGTGAAGATGGGCACGACGGCTGCGCAGAAGAAGCTGTTCTTCAACCTGCGCAAGCTCAAGGGCCAGATGCAGGCCATCGAGGAGGGCGACCTGTCGCCCGAGCAGGTGACCAAGATCGCGACCCGCCTCGGCGTGCCCGAGGAGGAGGTGGTGAACATGAACCGCCGCCTCGCTGCTCCCGACAGCTCCCTCAACGCCCCGGTGAAGGCCGAGGGCGATATGGAGTGGCAGGACTGGCTGGTCGACGACAGCCCCAACCAGGAGGCTCGCCTTGCCGAGAGCCAGGAGCTCGGCCAGCGCAAGGGCATGCTGGCGGCGGCGCTGAAGCAGCTGACCGACCGCGAGCGGCACATCATCGTCGAGCGCCGCCTGGTCGACGAACCCAAGACGCTCGAGGATCTGTCGGCCAGGTACGGCATCAGCCGCGAGCGGGTACGCCAGATCGAGGTGCGTGCCTTCGACAAGCTGCAGAAGGCCATGAAGAACATGGTGGTGGAGGCGGCCAACCGCCCCGCGAAGCTCGCCGCAGCGGCGCCCTGAGCGGGCCGCGCGGGCGCCAAGAGGAAGCCGCCGGGTTTCGGCGGCTTTTTCTTGTGCATGCGATCGTCCGGCTGATTTGCAGTCGGACGAAATGTGCTTAGAACGCAGTCATGACCACAGCCGACATTACCCGCGTACCCAACAAGAAGTTTCCCGCCAAGTCGTCGGTGGCGACCTATCGCCTGCCGGGTGGTGGCGGCTTCCTTTGGGCAGTGGCGGTGTCGCCCGATCGTACCCCGGACATACGTGTCCAGACGCTTGGTGCGTTGGGCGTGATCGACACGTACCTGAAGGAGGCGGGCCTCGACCGCACCCGCATCGTCAAGGCCGAGATCGTTGTGACCGACCACGACAACAAGCCGGCATTCGACGAAGCCTGGGCGACGTGGATGCCGGCGGGTTACGGACCGGTACGGTCCTTCGTGCAGTCGGTGATGCCGGAAGGCGATCTGATCGAAATCATCATCACCGCCGCCTTGCCGGCCTAGGTCCGGGACGACCCTGAGCGTCTCAGCGCGCAGCGACCTCCGGACATTTCCACCTGGACGCGTCGTGCTCTAGGCTCTCCGGCAAACCCGGAGCCTGCCATGACCGATCCCATCCTCTTTGAGACGCTGCCGTCGGGCATCGCCCGCATCGTCCTCAATCGCGCCGACACCAGGAACGCGCAGGACACCGCCTTCCTCTATGCCCTGAACGACGCCTTCGATCGCGCCGCGCAGGACGATGCGGTGAAGGTGATCGTGCTCTCGGCCAACGGTCCGCACTTTTCCTCGGGCCACGACCTGCGCGAGGTCGACGGCCACGGCAACATGCGCAAGCACGAGACCGTCGGAACGTGGAGCGGCTTCGGCAAGCCCGGTGCGGAGGCGCAGTACGCCCGCGAGCAGGAGATCTACATCGGTTTCTGCGAGCGCTGGCGCAACATCCCCAAGCCGACCATGGCGCTGGTGCAGGGCAAGGTGATCGCAGGCGGCCTGATGTTGATCTGGCCGTGCGACCTGATCGTCGCTGCGGAGGATGCCGAGTTCCTCGAC
The DNA here is from genome assembly GCA_023386865.1 of Pseudomonadota bacterium. Classification (GTDB taxonomy): domain Bacteria; phylum Pseudomonadota; class Alphaproteobacteria; order Reyranellales; family Reyranellaceae; genus Reyranella. The sequence continues at coordinate 1,949 of JAEWIV010000001.1, read as the reverse complement.
CACACGGTGGCGATGGGCGTGGGTGGCGCGGAGTTCTTCGCCCATCCCTGGGAGCTCGGCGTGCGCAAGGCCAAGGAATTCCTGTTCACCGCCGATTGGATCGGCGCCAAGGAGGCGCACCGGCTCGGCATGGTGAATCATGTCGTGCCGCGCGCCGAGCTGGAGAGCTTCGGCCTCGCCATGGCCGAGCGCATCGCCCAGAAGCCCCTCTTTGCGCTCAAGCTCACCAAGCAGGCGATCAACGCCGCCCAGGACGCCCAAGGGCGGCTGAGCGCCATGCAGACCTCCTTTGCGCTGCACCACCTGGCGCATGCCCACAACATGCTGGCACACGGCAAGCTGGTGGACCCCACGGGCTTGATGCCGGCCTTAAAGAAGCATCAAAAGGCCGCGGACTAGCGGTTTGGCTTCCAGTTTGGCTTCCCTGCGGCTTCCTGTATGTTCCGCGCCACCATGAAGCCCCAGAATATCGCCATCGTCGGCGCCACCGGTGCGGTCGGAGTGGAAATCCTCCGCGTCCTCGAGCGACGGAACTTCCCGGTCGCCTCCCTGAAGCTGCTCGCCTCGTCCCGCTCGGTCGGCAAGACGCTGGAGTTCAAAGGCAAGCCGCACAAGGTAGAAGAGCTGAAGGTCGACGCCTTCAAGGGCTGCGACATCGCCTTCTTCTCGGCCGGCGCCACGCGCAGCCGCGAGTTCGTGCCGGCCGCCAAGGCCGCAGGCTGCGTGGTGATCGACAATTCGTCGGCCTTCCGCATGGATCCCGCCACGCCGCTGGTCGTACCCGAGGTCAACGGTGGGGATCTCGCGCGTCACAACGGCGTCATCGCCAATCCCAATTGCACCGCCGCCATCCTCTCGGTCGCGGTGTGGCCGATCCACAAGGCCGCCGGCGTGAAGCGCATCATCGTGTCGACGTACCAGTCGGCCTCGGGTGCGGGCGCCGCGGCGATGCAGGAGCTCGAGGACCAGGCGCGCGACTTCGCCGCCGGCAAGGACATCAAGCGCGCGGTGTTCCCGCACCAGATCGCCTTCAACGTCTTCTCGCACAACACCAAGGTGGCCGATAACGGCTACAACGAGGAAGAGAACAAGGTCGTCGAAGAGACGCGCAAGATGTTCCATGCGCCGGAGCTGCCGATCGCGCCGACCTGCATCCGCGTGCCGGTGCTGCGCGCCCACTCCGAGGCGATCACGCTCGAGCTCGACAAGCCGCTGTCGCCGGAACAGGCGCGCGAGATCCTGTCCAAGGCGCCGGGCGTGAAGGTAATCGACGATGCCGCCGCCAACCACTTCCCGATGCCGCTGGAGGCCAGCGGCGATCTCGACGTCCATGTCGGCCGCATCCGCCGCGACCTCTCCAATCCCAACGGTCTGATGCTGTGGGTGGCGGGCGATCAGCTCCTCAAGGGTGCCGCCTGGAACGCCGTACAGATCGCCGAGGAGCTCGCCAAGCTCTCGGCCAAGCCGATGGCGGCGGAATAGCCGTCAGATTTTCTCGATCACCGCGGATCTGAACCGTTTCATCTCGGCGAGAACGGCGGCGGCGTCGGGGCGGCCGCCGAAATCGATGTCGATCGCCGTGACGCCGATCTCCTTCAGCGCCCGGAAGTCGGCGATGATGTCGGCCTCGCTGCCGGAGAACAGCCGACGCTCGCCGTCCGTCGCCTTGGGTGGCACGGCGGCGCCATAGCGCTTCACACGGAACGCCACGCCGACCTCTTTCGGATCGCGCCCGGCTTCCGCCACCGCCTTGCGCAGGCGGCCGATGCCGGCCTTGAGCCGGGGCAGCGTGTCGAGCAGGTGCTTGTTGTTGGAGCCGATCGGATACCAGGCATCGCCGACGCGCGCGGCGCGGCGCAGCGAGGGGCCGCCCTCGCCGCCGACCCAGATGGGCAGAGGCTTCTGGATCGGCTTGGGCTCCAGCACGATGCCGTCGAACCTGGTGTAGC
>JAEWIV010000550.1 GCA_023386865.1 Pseudomonadota bacterium | reverse complement strand
TCGCCGGCATCGCCCGCCCACAACGTTTCACCCGGAGCGACCGCCTCGGCGGCGGCGATGGTGGCGTCGAGCAGGGCATCCGGCGCGGCGCCGGCCTGCATCGCCGCCGCCAGCGCTGCCGTCGCGGCCTCCAGCCGATCGATCAGCTGATGCACGGCCAGCCGGTCCGTCAGATCGCCGAAGCGCGCCTTGTCGATCCGGGCGCGGATCGCCGTCAGGCCGGGCATGGGCTTCAGTCCGCGCAGGCATTTGCGATCGAGGCGGCGCGCGGCATCGAGCACGGCGGCGCGGTCGCCACCCAGCGTGCACAGCGGATGCTTCAGCAGGGCGAGCAGGGCGACCGGCGCGAAGCCCTCGTCGACGACGCGGACCAGGGCGTGCAGCAGGCCGGCGGAGGGCGTGTCGCCGAGCGGCGTGCCCGCGGAATCGTCGATATCGATGTTCCAGCGTCGCAGCTCGGCGGTGACCCGGTGGGCGAGATCGCGATCGGGCGTCACCAGAGCTGCGGTCTTGCCCTTGTCCTCCAGCGTGCGGCGCAGGGCGAGCGCGACCACCAGGGCTTCCTGGTGCGGCGTCGCGCAGTCGGCGCGCGTCACGTGCTCGAGCGAGGAGGCGAGCGGACGGATCCATTCCTCGGTGGTCTCGGCCGGCCGCATCAGCTCGGTGATCAACAGATGGCGCGCCGAGCCTGTGCCGCCCGGCCAATCGGCAACCTCGTGCCGCTCGCGGCCCAACGCCTTCAGAAGCTCGCGCAGGCCGAATTGCGGATGCGTCTCGTCGAGCTCCATCCAGCTCCGATCGTCCATGTCGCGATCGAGTCCGGGCAGCACGATGCTGCCCTGCGGCAGGCCGGTGATGACCGACAGCAGCTCGCGCGTGGCTGGCTGCGAGCCTGTCGAGCCGGCGGCGATGACCGGCCCGGCGGGCGGGCGTTCGCGCCAGCGCATCGCCCGCGCGCGGATCGCCCGGGTACGCCGCTCGATGGCATCGATCTGGCCGCGTTCGGCCAGCATCTCGGGCCAGTGATCGCCGACGATGGCGAGGAACTTCAGCGTGCGTTGCCAATGGCTGGCGAAGTTGCCCTCGACCAGGCCTTCCAGCCGGTCGAAGGAGATGCCTTCGATGGCCATCTCGTCGAGCAGGCGGCCGAGCTCGCGCGCCAGCGACAGGGCCTGCGCGGGCGACTGGGCAATCGGTTGCTCACCGTCAGTGAAGGCCGCGACCAGTTGCGCCAGCAAGGCGTCGCGCCCGGCCGGCTCGATGGCGGGCGGCAGGGCGAGCGCGCCGTCGTCACCGGACGCCACTTCCCATTCGCTTTCGTCGACGTCGCCCAGCGGCGCCATGCGCGGCAGGATGGTCGGCCTGCCCTCCGCGGCGCGCAGGAAGGCCTCCCGCAGCGCCCGCACCGAGCGGCGGGTCGGCAACAGGATCAGCACGTCGGCGAGCGCCAGCGGATCGCCGCCATGTTGCGCCAGCACCCCGATCGCCAGCTCGTCGGCAAAGCGACGGTCGATGGCGATGGTGAAGACGCTCATCCCGGCACGCTCGCCGTCGTGCGCGGCGCGCTCGACGCCAGCACGCGCTCTGCAGTGGCCAGCGCCTGGGGCGTGCCGATATGGAACCAATCGCCGTCATGGATCATGCCGTGGAGCCGGCCTTGCGCTTCGGCGCGGTGCCAAAGCTGCAGCAGCGAGAAAGGTCCATCGGGCGAATCGCGGAATAGATTCGGATGGCAGATCGAGACGCTGGCGAAGACGTAGGGCGAAAGCGGCGCCAGGCCGCGATAGCGCAGCCGGCCGCGCGGCTCGATGAAATAATCGCCGCGATCCTTCGGCTCACGGCCGATCACCTTGTGCAACGGATGCAGAAGCAGCAGGGCGTCCATGCGGTCGGCGTCCCATCGCCCTTCCAGCTGACTGAGCGTCGGCTCGCTCGGGCCGTCGCGCCACAGGCCATCGCCGTTCAGCACGAAGAACGGCTTGTCGCCCAGCAGCGGCAGGGCGTTCTTCACGCCGCCGCCGGTATCGAGCAGGCTCTCCTCGACGATGACCTGGGCGCGGCCTTTCAGCCGATCGACGATCTGCTCGGCGAGATAATGGGCGTTGACCACGATGTTGACGACGCCGCGCGCCTTCAGCCGCGCGAGGATGTGTTCCAGCATCGGCTTGCCGCCGACCGGGATCAGCGGCTTGGGCATCGTATCGGTCAGCGGACGCATGCGTTCGCCGCGGCCGGCGGCCAGGATCATCGCGGTGTCGATCATGTAGCTCCAATATGCCGCAACTCCGGCGGCAGCAGGCGGTCGACCCAGGCGCTGAGCGGCCGCAGAGCATCATGCCGCAGGGCGCGCTCGAACATGCGCCAGACGCGCGGCAGGTGGACCAGGTACTCGGGCTTGCCGTCGCGTGCCAGCAGTCGGACGAACAGGCCGATGACGCGGGCGTGCCGCTGGGCGGCCATCAGGGCGAAACCGGCGGCAAAGTCCCGGGCGTCGAGGCCCGTCTCGCCGAGATAATGGGCGAGGCAGGCGGCATGAACGGCAGGCGCCACGTCGCGCCGGGCGTCCTCGATCAGGGAAACCAGGTCGTAGGAGGGATGGCCCTGCTGGGCATCCTGGAAGTCGAGCAGGCCGCAGGCCCGCACGCCGGTGCGGGCCGGCAGCCAGAGCAGGTTGTCCTTGTGGTAGTCGCGCAGCAGCAGCGTGTCGGCCATTGCCGGCAGGCCGGCAAGGCAGGCGCGCCAGGCGGCGCGATAGGCTGCCATCTCTTCCGCCGGCGCGGGCCGGCCGCTCGCCGCCGGCAGGTACCATTCCGGCAGCAGCATCGCGGCATCGATCAGCGCTTCGCCGGCATAGGCGCCGAGCCCGGGCAGCACCGCCTGCGGGCCGGCGCGATGCAGCACGACCAGCACGTCGGTGGCGCGCCGGTAGAGCTCGGCCTCTTCGCCGCCCGCCGCCAGCACGCGCGCGAAGGTATCGTCGCCGAGATCCTCGAGCAGCAGGAATCCGTTGTCCTCGTCGATGGCATGGATGGCCGGCGCGCTGAGGCCGAGACCCGCCAGGTGACGGCCGATGCGCACGAAGGGCCGCACGTCTTCCAGCGGCGGCGGCGCGTCCATGACCACGGCCGAGGCGCGCGGCCGGGTCAGCCGGAAGTACTTGCGGAACGACGCGTCGCCCGCCAGCAGCCGCTCGCCGGCATCGCCCCAGCCGGCGCGCCGGACGAAATCCGCGCGCAGCCTGTCCCTTTCAGAAATCGCCAAACCTCGCGTCCCCCCGCAGATCGGCGCGCCTGCCGTCGCCTTCCATGGCAAGCGTCACCGTAAGCCGTTCGGCGGGCAGCAGCGAGCCCAGCCGTTCGGCCCATTCGACCAGCGCAATACCGTCGGCGCGCGCTTCTTCCCAGCCCAATTCGAAGACCTGCTCCGGCGTCTCCAGGCGGTAGAGATCGAAGTGCCAGAACACCCCGCGGCGGGTGTCGTAGACCTCGACCAGCGTGAAGGTGGGGCTTGGCACGATCAATTCGGGATCGCCCGAGGCGGCGCGCAGGATCGCGCGGGCCAGGGTCGTCTTGCCGACGCCGAGGCCGCCCTGCAAGGCGACCACATCGCGCGGCCTGAGACATTGCGCCAGCCGAGCCCCCACCCGCTCGGTGGCGGCTTCGTCGGGCAGGGAAAAACAAAAAGTCGGCACCGGTACTCCGATGCCGACTTTTAACACGCCGCCCGGAGGCGGAGCCTGTGGGTCGATGCGCTTAGTAGCGGTAGAGCTCGCCCTTGAACGGGCCGGCCTCGGGCACGCCGATGTACTTGGCCTGGTCGGGACGCAGCTTGGTGAGCTTGGCGCCGACCTTCTCGAGATGCAGGGCCGCCACCTTCTCGTCGAGCACCTTCGGCAGGGTGTAGACCTTCTTCTCGTACTTGCCGGGGTTGGTCCAGCGCTCGACCTGGGCCAGCGTCTGGTTCGAGAACGAAGCCGACATCACGAAGCTCGGATGGCCGGTGGCGTTGCCGAGGTTCACCAGGCGACCCTCGGACAGCACGATGATGCGCTTGCCGTCGGGGAACTCGACCTCGTCGACCTGCGGCTTGACGTTGTGCCACTTGAAGTTGCGCAGGTTGGCGATCTGGATCTCGCTGTCGAAGTGGCCGATGTTGCAGACGATGGCGCGATGCTTCATCGCCTTCATGTGGTCGAGGGTCAGCACGTCGACGTTGCCGGTCGCGGTCACGAAGATGTCGGCCTTGGGGGCGGCCTCTTCCATGGTCACGACCTCGTAGCCTTCCATCGCCGCCTGCAGGGCGCAGATCGGGTCGATCTCGGAGACCATGACGCGGCAGCCGGCCTGGCGCAGCGACGCGGCAGAGCCCTTGCCGACGTCGCCGAAGCCCGCGACCATCGCCACCTTGCCTGACATCATGACGTCGGTGCCGCGGCGGATGCCGTCGACCAGCGATTCGCGGCAGCCATAGAGGTTGTCGAACTTCGACTTGGTGACCGAGTCGTTGACGTTGATGGCCGGCCACAGCAGGCGGCCTTCCTTGGCCATCTGGTAGAGGCGGTGCACGCCCGTCGTCGTCTCCTCGGTGACGCCCTTGATCGAGGCGCCGAGCTTGGCGTACCAGCCTGGCTTCGCCTTGTTGGTCTTGGCGATCGCCTTGTAGAGGACTTCCTCTTCCTCGTTGGTCGGCTTGGCGATCAGCGAGGGATCCTTCTCGGCGCGGATGCCGAGATGGACCAGCAGGGTGGCGTCGCCGCCGTCGTCGAGGATCATGTTCGGCTCGCCGCCGTCGCCCCATTCGAAGATCTTGTGGGTGTAGTCCCAGTACTCCTCGAGGCTCTCGCCCTTGATGGCGAAGACGGGCGTGCCCGCCTTGGCGATGGCGGCCGCGGCATGGTCCTGCGTCGAGTAGATGTTGCACGAGGCCCAGCGCACGTCGGCGCCCAGCGCCTTCAAGGTTTCGATCAGCACGCCGGTCTGGATGGTCATGTGCAGCGAGCCCGCGATGCGCGCGCCCTTCAGCGGCTTCTTGGGGCCGAACTCCTTGCGGATCGCCATGAGGCCCGGCATCTCCGTCTCGGCCATGTCGAGTTCCTTGCGGCCCCAGTCGGCGAGACCGATATCCTTGACGACGTAATCCTGGGCCATCTGGCGCTCCCGGCTTTGAACGAGGTGGCGTGGGTCTTATCAGCGAGCCGACCCCGCCTCAACGCGCCATATGCGCATATAAGCAAGAATTTATGCCGATATTCGCCGGGCTTTATGCGGGGGTGTCGGACAATGAATGCTTCTCGAACACGTCCCCCGTATGACGGGGAGGTGGAGTCACTCTTCGCCGAACTTGCTCTCGACCAGGGCCGACAGGGCGGCCATGGCGCCCGTCGCCTGGCGGCCGGAGCAGAAGAGCTCGATCTCGCTGCCGATGCCGGCGGTCAGCATCATCAAGCCCATGATCGAAAGACCGGAGACGTCCTGGCCCTTGAAGGAAACGCGCACCACGGCGTCGAACTGGCCGGCGGTGCGCACGAACTTGGCGGCCGCGCGCGCGTGCAGGCCGCGCTTGTTGGCGATGGGGAGAGTGCGCCGCAGCGCTCCTATGCTCGCGTCTGCGGCGTCGTCCGTCACGAAGCTTCCTTGGCCAGGATACGGGAGGCAACGGTGATGTACTTGCGGCCCGCCTCCTGCGCCATGCGCACGGCCTCGGCGATCGGGCGGGTGCGGACGGAGGCGAGCTTCACCAGCATCGGCAGGTTGACGCCGGCCAGCACCTCGATGCGCGCCTGCTCCATGATCGAGATGGCGAGGTTGGACGGCGTGCCGCCGAACATGTCGGTCAGCACGATGACGCCTTCGCCGGTATCGCAGGCCTTGGCGCTCTCCAGAATCTCGGCGCGCCGCTTCTCCATGTCGTCGTCGGCGCCGATGCAGACCGCCGACACACATTGCTGCGGACCGACGACATGTTCCAATGCGGCGATGAACTCGCGCGCCAGGTTGCCGTGGGTCACCAGTACGATCCCAATCATTCGTATGCTCTACCCTGTACCGCCAGCCTCCCCGGCTGCCTCAGCGTCCCTGTGCGAGAGAGTGACCGAGCGGCCCGCGCCGCGCAACCACTCTGCCAATTCCTCGGCCACCGTCACCGACCGGTGCCGGCCGCCCGTACAGCCGATGGCGATGGTCAAATAGCTCTTGCCCTCGACGTCGAATCGGGGCAGCAGCGGCCCGACCAGCCCCTTCAGCGAATCGAAGAACGGACGGTAGCCCGGATCGCTGGTCACGTAGCCCGCGACCGCCGGGTCGCGGCCGGACAATGGCTTCAGCGCCGGCTCGTAGTGCGGATTCTTGAGAAAGCGGACGTCGAACACCAGGTCGGCCTCGCGCGGCAGGCCGCGCCGGTACGAGAAGGACATCACGGCGAGCCGCGTGCCGGGGCCGCGGCCCAGCGCAAAGTGACCGATCAGGAGCTGCTTGAAGGCGTGCGGCGAGAGCGCCGAGGTGTCGATCACGACATCTGCCGAATCGCGCACCCAGCCGAGCTGCTTGCGCTCCTCGCCGATGCCGTCCTTGACCGGCCGGTCGGGAGCCAAGGGATGCGGCCGCCGCGATTCGGTGTAGCGGCGCAGCAGCGTCTCGCTGTCGCAATCGAGGAACAGCAGCCGGGCGGCGATGTCGGAACGCCGGCGAAGGTCGCGCACGCGGCGCACCAGGTCGTGCGGCTCGAAGCCGTAGGTACGGGTGTCGACGCCGAAGGCGAGCGGCGCGGCCATCTCGCCGGGACTGCCGGCGGTCGAACGCATCAGGTCGCCGAGCAGGGGCAGCGGCACGTTGTCGACCGCGACGTAGCCCATGTCCTCCAAGGCGGCCAGCGCCGTGCCGCGGCCGGCGCCGCTGAGCCCCGTCACCAGGACGAATGGGCGTCGCATATCGCGCTGGTCGGGGGTGGTCGAGATCGCCGGGCTGTCGGGCATGGTTGAGGCGTAGCGATCATGCGTTGGCGTTCTGCGCCAGCGCAAGGCGCAACTTCGCGGCGGCAGAGGCCTCGAACGGCGCCAGTGAAACGACCGGCAGATCGATTCCCAGGATCGATTCGCTTGCCGGCGCGGGCAGCCGTTCGATCCGCTCGGGAGGGGCGAGATCGACCAGCAGCGCGACGGCGGCCCGTCTCACCAATTGATCACGGCCGACTTTCAGGATGCCGAGCCCGCGCGCCTCGATCAGGCCGGCAATGCGCGCCGGCGCGGTGGCGATCAACTGCTTGCCCTGGCGGCTGAGCTCGGTCTGGTCGTCGGCCACCAGCCGCCAGCCGGCCTCGATCAGGCGCAGCGCCAGATCCGACTTGCCGGCCCCCGACGGGCCGCGCAGCAGCACGGCGCGCCACGTCTTGCCCCGGCGCAGGGCGACGCAGGTCGCGTGAACGCGGCTCATGCTCTCGCGGACCGCAGGCCTCCAGGCCCGCTCGGACGCGCATGCGAATGCGCTCCCGTGATGCGTGCGGTCCGCAAGAGGAAGGGCGTGATCACTTGCGGCCGCCCGCTGCCGGCACGCGCACGGTGAAGCGCGCGCCCAGCACGCGGCCGTCGGCGGCGCGGCGGTTGGAGGCGGAGATCGAGCCGCCGTAGGTCTCCATGATCTGCCGGCAGATCGAGAGGCCGAGCCCCGAATGCTGGCCGAAGTGCTCGGTCGGCCGCTCGGAGTAGAAGCGCCCGAAGATCGATTCGAGATTGTCTTCGGGAATGCCCGGCCCTTCGTCGTCGATGGTGACGATGAACGGTCCGCCGCGCGCCGCGCGGCCGAGCTCGATCACGATCTTCGAGCCCGACGGGCTGAACGAGAGCGCATTGTCGATGACGTTGCGGAACACCTGGCCGTAGCGACCGTCATGGCCATGCGCGAGGAACGGCGGATTGGTCGCCAGCCGATACTCGACCTCGACGCCGCCCTTTTGCACCGCCGTCGCGGCGTAGTGGTTGATCATGTCGGCCAGCAGTGCGTTCAGGTCGACCTGCTTGACCTCGCCGCGCATCAGCTCGGCGTCGAGCCGCGAGGCGTCCGAGATGTCGGTGATCAGCCGGTTCAGGCGGTTGATGTCGTCGAGCACGATGCCCATCAGCTTTTCGCGGCGCTCCGGCTCGAGGTTGGGGCGCGCCGCCACCTCGATCGCCGAACGCAGCGACGTCAGCGGGTTCTTGAGCTCGTGGGCGACGTCGGCGGCGAAGCTCTCGATGGTCCCGATGCGCTGCCACAGAGCGTCGGTCATCGAGCGCAACGAGTCGTTGAGGTCGCCGATCTCGTCGCCGCGCTTGCCGAGATCGGGGATCTCCGGCCGGCTTTCGCGCGCGAGGCGCACCTCGTCGGCGGCGCGGGCGAGCCGCACGATCGGCTGGGTGATGGTGCCGGCGAGGTAGAGCGACAGCAGCACGGTGATGCCGAGCGCCGCCGCCGCGATCACCATCATGTCGTAACGCACCTCGCGCAGCGACGCGGCGATGGCGCGGTTGTCGCGCGTCAGCATCAGGGCGCCCAGCACCTGCTTGTAACGCTGCACCGGCACGGCAGCGCTCAGGATGAGCATGCCGTCGGGGGCGACGCGCACGGCCGACGCGTTGAAGCCGCGCAAGGCGCTCGCCGCCTCGGGGAAGTCGCGCACCGTGGGCACGGCACGGTCGACATACTCGGGAAAGCGGTCGACGCGGGAGAGCTGGCGGGCGATCCAGTCGCCGACCCGTTCGCCCCAGTGCGGTTCGACGCCGGGCATGGCCTGCGGCGGCGGCAGGGGCATGACGTGGATGCGGCCGGCGTCGCTCAGGATGGCCGAATCTCCCAGAAGCTCCCCGGTCTCGCTGAACAGGCGGGCGCGCACGCCGGTCGGCCGCACCAGCCGGGTGAGGAGCTGGCGGGCGGCGTCGGCGTCGAGGCGGTTGACCGTCGTCTCGCCGCCGGCGACGGCGACCTCGCCGATAC